>JAFLRN010000019.1 GCA_022511385.1 Acetatifactor sp. | reverse complement strand
TTATGTCGCATCAAATGCTTGTTACGAAAAGATAGGATATATTCTTAGAGGTAAATTATGTACAATATGTTGAAACAGAGCATTTATGGTTTATAAAATTTGAAATGGAAGAAGCTTAGCATGGCAGCTGGCTATTACGCCATGGAAGGCAGTGCAGGAGAGGAGATAACGTTAGCTATGACTTTTGATGTTTCCGGTAGTGGAAGTGTTGGTTGTAAATGAATTTCATGAAGTATTATTATTGAAACAGAATTACATATCAACATCAAAATGGACAGTTGTATCAGGCTATATGATTGATGGTGAAACAATCGAAGAGGCTGTTGCCAGAGAAGTGAAAGAGGAAACGGGGCAGGATGTTGTAAAGTGTCAGTATGTATCAAGCTATTATTTTGAACCCAAACAGCTTATAATGATAGGATTTATTGCGTATGTTAATAAGTCTGATTTTGTAAAATCTGTAGAGGTAGATGATATCAGGTGGTATCAAATAGATGAAGTGGATGATGTGATTGCACGGGAAAATAATTGTTCCGGCATGCATTTTGATAAATGTCGTATGTATTTTGAGATGTAGAAGATAATCGCCGGAAGTTTATGATGAATGGACTAAGGCGATTATTTTATTCCAAACTATATGAAAGAGGTAATGAAAATGAGTGAATTGAAATTTGTGCAGCTGCAAGAGGGCAGCAAAGAATTGTTTGACATGGCAAAAGAAGTTTGGCTTCCGTTTATTCATGAAGTAAATGCAAACGATGGAAAAAGACAAACTGATAATGAGATTGTAGGTGGGCTGCAAAAAAGAATTCATATCCAAGGCACCAGAAACGATATGCACTTTGAAATTGCTCTGCTCGATGATGAGGTAGTGGGTATATCCATGTTTGCCATTGATCTCGGCACGATTTACGGATTGCTTGACAGTCCGGGGTATGGTACGGTTATGGGATTCTATATTAAACCGGTACACAGGCGAAAAGGATTGGGCAGAACGTTTTTTGAACACATACAAGATGTACTCAAAAAAGACGGAGCCAATAAAATGTATGTTTGTCCTGATTCAGTCACCGGAATCCCTTTTTGGAAGGCAATGGGTTTTTCCAGTAGTGGCAAATTTGATCCAGACGATGAAAAGCCTATATATATTAAAGATATAACATAAGGTTTGCGGTTCTGTTTACACACCACAAGTCAGCGCTCAGGAAATCTCCTTTCTATGGGCATTTCCAGCGTTTGGGTTCTGTTCCAGTTATGCAGCAGGCGGTTTTAGAAGATGCGATAAATATGGCAAATTGCTGTATTTATCGCATCTTTGCATAATGTTATAATTCACCGAATCTACAATGAAAGATTGGTTATCGAGAGGAAGGTGAAAATAATGGGATTACAAACAACGAAAAAGGTACAAATAATTACTTTATTAACTGGAAAATTAGTACAAGTTATCCTATAATATGTTTATTATATGCATTGGAGGTTTGTTCATGGAACGAAATGCGCTGTAAAAGCTTATAGATTGGAATTCTAGCCTGTAGTTATTGGAAAAGCAAAGGTGGAGGAGTGGAAGAAAAATGATAAAAGCGTATGAGCATGTAGTTCAATATTATGAGACGGACAAGATGGGTATCACCCACCACTCAAATTACATCAGATGGATGGAGGAGGCACGAGTTGATTTTCTGGCGCAGATCGGATGGGATTTCGCAAAGCTGGAATCTATGGGGATTGTGTCGCCCGTGGTCTCCGTGGAGTGTCAGTATAAACTTACCACAACATTTCCGGAGGTGGTCCGTATTTTCGTCTCTGTGGAAGAATTCAAAGGCGTAAAACTAAAATTGAAATATAAGATGGAAAACAGTGAAGGCAAAACAGTCAATGAGGGAAGGTCGGAGCATTGCTTTTTGGATGTACATGGCAGGCCCATTCGCCTGAACAAGGATTTTCCTGATTTCTATCATGCTTTGATAGAGTTGGCGGAAGGATAAGCGTACTGGGATGGAGAAGAAGTTTGAATGTTGAAGCCGCTGAAGCGGCAGGAGGGAATAATGAGAAACAAAATACTTGCGACAGTAATGGTTGTAGTGTTGATTTTCACTGGCTGCGGCGGTGATGGGAATATGGCACAGGAACAGAAACTTAAGGAGGACCAGAAAATGGAAAAAGCACAATATCAATTTCGGGTGGAAACGGACTGGGAAAAGGTGAAGGAAGTACTTTTTGGTACATCTCAGATCTGTCATATCATCGACGATTTTCCCAGGGACTATGTGGAGCAGACGGTTCTGGTCTATGGCAGGCTGAAGGGACTTTTCGGAGAACCCTTTTATGAATCGCAAAACCATGAGGATCAGTACTCCTACTATATCTTTGCAACGGCGGAGGATGGGAAAGAAATCTTCTTAGATGTTTACAATGGATCTTCAGGTCCGGCTATCGGGGGAGGGCAGGATGAGGAGAGCGCTGCAGCAGCGGAGCAGCTGGTTCAGATCATACTGCAGACGGAGCCTGTTGATTATGATTATGTGGGATATTATCTGGATGGTCCCACCAAGATACACCAGGGAGTCAAAGACGGTGTTCCTTTCATGGAGGAAGTTGAGTTAGACCCTGAGGATGAGCAATTCAAGGAATTTATGCGGCAGATGATGGGATTGGATATCGAGTGAAGGGAATTGATCAGATTGATTGTTATATTACATGAGCGGAGTAGAAAAGAGGAAAAATGATTCAGCAGATCAAACGGGAGGATATCTCTGAATGCGTTCAGGTGATCCGAACAAGCTTTTTCACTGTAGCGGAGGAATTTGGTTTTACACAGGAAAATGCACCAAGGTTTACCGCATTTGCGGTGAGTGATGAACGGCTAAATTGGCAGTTCGAGCAAGGACGTCCCATGTTTGCTTATTGGGAGGAAGGGGAGATTATCGGATATTTTTCCCTGGAGCTGAAAGCAGATGGAGAATGTGAGCTGAATAACCTCTGTGTGCTGCCGGAGTATCGACATAAGAGAATCGGCGAGCGATTGCTTGAGCACGCTTTTCTTGTGGCGAAGAGAAAGCAATGCAGAAAAATGTTTGCGGGGATTGTGGAGGAAAATCAGCTGCTGCGGAGCTGGTATGAAGCTCATGGGTTTCAGCATGTGGGAGCGGAGAAATTTGACTTTTTTCCTTTTACTTGCGGCTATATGGAGAAAGAATTATAGGCGCAGTATAATATCCAGAGAGGAGGGCAATGATCAGGGAAATTAGAGAAATGGTTTACGAGGATTTGTTGATTCGATTCACGGAGATGAGCAAAGCGACTCTGGGAGATAACCTTGTTGGAGTTTATCTGCACGGTTCGGCAGCCATGGGATGTTTCAATTCCCAAAAGAGTGACCTGGACTTGATCCTGGTGGTGGAAAAGGAGATTCCTGACGCTGCGAAACTGGAATTTATGCGGAATGCGGTGGAATTGAATGAAGAAGCGCCGGCGAAGGGGCTTGAGCTGAGCATTGTAAAAAAAGCGTACTGTGATCCCTTTGTTTACCCCACGCCCTTTGAACTGCATTTTTCCAGTACGCATTTGACTTGGTTCAGGGAAAAGCCTGAGGATTACGTGGAAAAAATGAAAGGCATGGACAAAGATCTGGCCGCTCATTTTACGATTATCCACAAGTATGGAATTGTATTATATGGCGCAGAGATAGAAGAAGTTTTTGGTGAAGTTCCTGCGAAGGACTATATCGACAGCATTTGGTTTGATGTGGAGAATGCTTGTGAGGATATTGCGGAAAATCCGCTATATGTAACATTGAATCTGTGCAGAGTGCTGGCTTATTTGCAGGAAGGCCTGGTGCTGTCTAAGCAAGCTGGCGGAGAATGGGGAATGCGGACATTACAGAGACAATTTCTCAGTTTGATTGAAACAGCGCTTGAGTGCTATAAAACTGACCGGGAGATGACAGTGGATCAAGAATTGGCACGGGATTTTGCCAGTCAGATGATAATGCATATGAAAGAATATCTTGATAGAATGTAATGGGGCGGATGGACAATTCGCTGTTAAGTGGAGATGGGGAGAGTTTGAAAGTACATTTCCGTAACTATACGGATGTATGTTGGAGTAGAAGTGAGGTATTGATATGGAAAAGCAGAACGAAAAGCAAAATGATTTACTGAAAAATTTTGACAGATTACATACAACGGAATTGGGTATCGAAAGAATTGGAAGAAATCTGTCCCTGAATGGGACGGAAGTGTTGGAATGGTGCAGGGAAAGAATAAAATCTCCCGATGCAGTATTCACAAGAATAGGAAAGAACTGGTATGTGCGGGAAGGTGGTTTTTGCATCACCGTAAATGCCGGGAGTTATACCATAATCACAGCTCACAGGGAAAAAGAAACCAAGCCGAAAACAAGTGTAACTGCTTATGACATACTGAGTAATTACTACGGAGATTATGATGAAGATGGGCGTCTCCGTTCTCAGCACGGGATGGTGGAGTATCTGACCACCATGCGATATATAGAAAAATACCTTCAGCCTGGGATGCGGATCATTGAGATCGGTGCCGGAACCGGCCGTTACAGCCATACTCTGGCGGGTATGGGGTATAGGGTGGATGCAGTGGAGCTGGTGGAACACAATATCGAGGTATTCAGACAGCATATCACCGAAGGGGAGCCTGTGACGATTACCCAGGGAAATGCCATGAACCTAAAAGATTTTGAGAGCGGCAGTTACGATATGACCCTTCTGCTGGGTCCCATGTATCACCTGTTTAATGAGCAGGATCAGAAACAGGCCCTTGCGGAGGCTCTGCGCGTGACAAAAGTGGGCGGTATTGTATATGTGGCATACTGTAATAATGATGCCACCGTTATTCAGTTCGCTTTTCAAAAGGGAATGATCCGGGATGCTCATTACAAGGAACTGATCGACCGGGATACCTTCAAATGCACCAGCAATCCGGAGGATCTGTTCCAGCTTTACCGCAAAGAGGATATTGACAGACTGATGGAAGGATTTCCCATAGAACGCCTCCATTACCTGGGAACAGACATGGCAACGAATTTCATAAGAGAGTCGGTTGACACCATGGATGACGAGCTGTTTGATCTGTATCTGCGGTATCATTTTTCCATTTGTGAGAGAGCGGATATGGTGGGCGCGACACATCATATTTTGGATGTGTTTCGAAAGCTTAAGTAGGATTTTCTTTCCGGGCAATAGCAATGGATAAATGGTGATGAGTCCATGGGTTCATCGGTTGTGATAGAGATATGGCTATTGTGGAGAAGTTAAACATGCAAAATATTATTACATATTATCACATAAGCGATGATATTGAGTGTGTTTGTTATAAGGATTCTAAAATGTCATATGCTACGCACACTCATGCAAATCATATTACGATAGGATTCGTTTTAAACGGAGCGGTCTGTATTGCCTGCAATGGTCAGAAGTATTTATATCATGCAGGCAACGTTTTTTGCATTATACCGGACATTCCACATGCCTTAGAACCGGTAAACGATAAATCATACTCCATGATAACTTTTTGTATACCGGTTGATAGAATAACGGATAGAGCAGAGAAAGAAAGCTGTTACGCCAGGAGATTGAAACAACACATTTTGAATGCACCGGAAAATAAATTTTCAATTGAAGACATGGCACAGAGCATAAACGTAAGTCCATACCATATGATACGACAGTTTAAGAGTACGTGCGGATTGACACCGCATCAATTTCAAATACAGTGCAGGGTAAGAAAAGCACAGAAACTGCTGGAAGCAGGAAAAAGCGTGATCGAAGCGGCTTATGCCACAGGATTTTGTGATCAAAGCCACTTTGATCGTTGCTTTCGGAAGATCGTCAGACTTACACCTATTGAGTATAAGCAGTCAGTAGAGCGGTTAGCTTAGCATAATGCAGGAATAAATTTTGCAAACAGATAAAGTCCGTCATCAACTGCATTTACTTCGTGTGCAACACCTGCCGGCATAATGGAGATCTTTCCGGCACTATAGGGGATTTTGACACCGGCATTGATGCAAACACCGGAACCGGCAATTACCTCATGGGTTTCCAGCTGCGTTTCATGAATGTGGTTCTTGATACTCTTATTTGGTGCAATACGGACAAGGTGGTAGCTGAATTGGCCGTTTGTATCTTTTGCTGTTACAATGTGTTTGAGTTCCACACCTTCAAAGGTGGGATGCTTAGTCCAGTGAATATCGGAGAAGTCCACTGTTTTTGCGGGAAGAATAAGAGAGCCGTTGATAAATTCTTTAAATACATCGTTGTTCATAGATTATTACCTCCATAATGTTGATATGCATATTTTAAGAGCAGCGTATGGATTAGGCTTGGATAAAATTGCGGTATTCAGGTGGGTAAGGTTCAGCTGCGGCGTAGTACTTCAACTTTCCGTAGAATTGTTCTCAAACTTGCGGTTATTGTTTATAAGGATCCACAGGTGTATGCTATATTCGGTGACAGGCCTGTACCATGATTCTATTTTAGGAGGAACCTTATGGACATTCATTTTGCTGCGAATTTAAAACGATTAAGGAAACAACGTGAGATTACCCAGGAGGATATTGCTGGGTATCTCGGAGTATCCTTTCAGGCTGTTTCCAAATGGGAGCGCGGAGAAAGAAAGGATTCCCTCTGTCTTTTTTGACATGTTCCATGCCTTGATTTGACGTCAGGAAAATGTTACATTAATTTTATCACTTTACACTTGTCGCAAAATTAAAAGATGTCTGACCGACAAGAGAGACTTTTAAGTTACATGGAGGATATATTATGGGGACAACCTTTACCAACTTACAAGTAAAGATCAAGGACCGTGCGGTCCTTGAGGAACTTCTCCCGTCTGAATTGTATTATCTGCAGACTGCCGAAGAATGGTTTACCGTGTTGGAAAAGGACGGCAGACATGACATTGACCGGATGACAAGACTGGGAAGACGTCTGTCCAAGGCTGCAGAAGGTCCTGTAATGGTGGTACATTATTTTGATGACGATCTCTTTGAACTATATCTGCTGGTTAGGGGAAAGAGGCTGGGCTCCTACGGAGCTTATACCTCCGGCAATTCCTGCGTAAAAAGCACAGCCTTTCCAGGGGCTCTTGACTTGTCTCCAAAGGAGGCCCAGGCCTTCCGCTACCTGATCAAACAGGAACTGGCGCCCCCGGAAAGCATTCACTGGCTGTCCAGACTCTTTGGCGCCAGACTGTATGTGGACAAAGGGCTTATGGATGATGAAACCAGGCTGTGGCACAAGGATACCGATGCTGTACTTGCCGAGATAGCCGCTGAAAAAAAGGCGGCCAAGGTGGACAATCAGACGAACTTGATCTTATTAGACGAAATACTGGGTATGGATATTTATGACTGTCATAGTTGTATATGCGATTATAAGGATCGTTACAACAGGGTACTCCGGATTTCCCTGTTGAACGATGACGGAAATTACGATTTTTCCAGAATCACCTGTTTCCAGGAGTTGGACGGTCATTTCGTAAAGGTTCATGAATACCGATATCCCAGTGGCGCATTTTCCACAAATGATATGCGCATCTGGATGGATTATGAGCATCACACCTTATTTATTACTGACAGGGAAGGACGCAGTTTGGGATATGATACTATTTGGTTCCAATGGGAGCCTGTGATTGCGCGGGCCAGAAGGGTTCCTCATAGACATCTGCAGGACGTCGCCTATCTGCCGGAATGGTCCCCTGCAGCCAGGGGCAGCAGAAACATTTGGGGCTATGATTATCAATATTTAAACGGTATTTTAGAGAAAATCGACGCAATGAATTCCAATCACAAATTTAGTGAGCGGAAACTTGTTGCTGAATACCGCTATGAAAAGGATACTAATTTCAGGTGGAATGACAGCACTGCCTCCCTATGCGTTGCAGACGATATGATCGTGGTCATCCGCATACAACGGGAACGACTGACTAACGGGAAAGCAATCGATATAAGATTCTTTGACAGGGATCTGAAGTTAATGAGGAAGGAACAAATTGCGGTTGATATAGAACTACCGTTTCCTCTTTATTATTGCTATGACAGTGAACTGGATATCCTTTTTCTTGGCAGTCTGTCTGTGAATCTCAAGACCCAAGAGATTGTACAATGTTCGGCCAAGATTAAGGATGGCTATGTGCTCACCTGTATGGACCGCAAAAAGCATGTGTTTATGCTGACAGGTCATTCCCTGTATGTGTTGAGTCCGGACATGAAGCTTTTGTCCCACCATATGCTGAAGGGAACGCTCAAATACTATTATACAAATGCCAGGGGGAATCTGTGCCTGATTACCGGATGTGACCCTGTAGAGAATGTCAGGCAGTTAAAAGCGGGTGCAGGGCTTCGGATCTATGAAGTGATAGATAAGTGATGATAAAGCGTAATGCTGTCAACTACAGGTTGCGAAAGTTCATCTTTGAGAATGCAGACAGTCGCCCTTCTGTGTGATATAATGAGCGTCAGCGAGCTGGAGCAGGCGGAGCCTGTTCAAAGCGAACGGTGAATGCCGATCACAGGCTGTGCCTGTGGTATAATTATCGCAACGAAAGGTGGAATGCAAAATGACACTTGGACAGAGAATACAGCAACTTCGACAGTCGGCTGGGATGTCTCAGGAGGAGCTGGCAGAGAAGCTTGGCACGACGCGACAGGCGGTCTCAAAATGGGAGCTTGATGTCGCGTTGCCTGAAATCGGGAAAATCGTTTTGATAAGCAGGCTTTTTTCTGTTACGACTGACTCGATACTTGTTGAAGGCATTACTACGTTCGACACGGCAACAGAACGCTTTACCTGTGGAATATATCGCACCAATGACAGTGAGATAGTGGAAACAGAAAAGTTTGCCTATGTTGTTTACTCGCTAAACAGCGGAAATACACTGGGAGCAAAGCTGTATTCGGGAATGCATGATAAAAAGAAGCTATGTGCGGTCTGTGAGCGTGATATGATCAATTCAGTAACCAAGTTCGCATACAGCTGCGGTGATAAGACCGTCGGAAATGATGAAAAGCTCCAGGGTATGCTTGGTGATAAGTATGATCCGTCCCGCAAGAAGTCTATGAAAAGGCTGGAGAAGTTTTTTGTGGACCACCGAAAAAGACCTCAGCCGAAGGTGTCGGAAGCCGGCATCAAGGGGAGTCTGTTAAGCTGGAAGAGGATATCTCAGTTTCGGATGTCAGACAACGGATTCCATTTTGAATTGTATACTGGTACTAACGACTACGTTTTTATTATAAATCCCTATGAAACGGATATTTACTGCGGCGCATCTTACAGCGACATTTTTGAAATGGGAATTATGGGCGGAGTGCAGTATTTCAGGCTTAGGAATTTCAGGGATAATTCGGAGCCGTTCTGTCAGTTTGTAAGTGATTTCAGCTACATTTCAGACCATAAACCTGTAAAATTTGATGTGGGAGAGAAATGTCCCGCATGTTTTGCGGATGAGAATCACATTTGGATGGTGAAGCGTTATAGTGACGATGAGATAGTCCTGCAGGGCTGTAGGGGAGATGAGTATGTTTATTTGAGGGAAAACAGTAGTATGGCGGAGGTCCTTTGCAGTGAATGAAACATGAAAAGGGACTGTTGCAAGTTTTTTGCTGAATGGAACAAAAACTGAAGAGTGTAGACTCCTTTTGCAACAGTCCCTTTTTTCGTAACTAGATTTACTAACCAAAACCATCGTCTTTCTCAAACGTTTTGTAAGTCTATCAACCTATTTCTCCAAATGGTTTATTTTCTCAGGTGCGGGCCAGACCATCAACACTCAACACTACGCCGGTGATGTAGCTGGCTTTATCTGAAGCAAGGAATACCAG
This sequence comes from Acetatifactor sp., assembly GCA_022511385.1. Classification (GTDB taxonomy): domain Bacteria; phylum Bacillota; class Clostridia; order Lachnospirales; family Lachnospiraceae; genus Acetatifactor. The sequence continues at coordinate 32,272 of JAFLRN010000019.1, read as the reverse complement.
TGCGTTTGCAATGTCTTCCGGTTTGCCGATACGGCGAAGCGGAATGGAATTGATCATCGGTTCAATCACCTGCTGGGGCAGGGCTTTGACCATATCCGTCTCGGTAATGCCGGGGGCAACAGCGTTCACGCGCACACCCTTGGGTGCCAGCTCACGAGCCAGGGACAACGTAAAGCTGTTGACTGCAAACTTGGAAGTCGGATAAGCGATACCAGCCGGTTGGCCATAACGGCTGACCATAGAAGAAGTATTCAGGATGGAGCCGCTGCCCTGTTTGACCATCCAATCGGATGCCGCTTTGGAGCAGTTGTACACACCCTTGATGTTCAGGTCCATCACGCGGTCAAATACTTCCTCTGTATAATCGGCAAAAGGCGTATTCTCGGAAACACCGGCGTTGTTGACCAGAATATCGATGCGGCCGTATTTCTCCGCCACCGCATCAAAAGCGGCTTTCACATCCGCATAATCAGACAAATTCGGCCAGATGCCCTCCACCTTGGCGTTGGAATCCTTCTCCTTGATCTGGGTAACCGCCTTTTCTGCAGTCTCCTGACGGCTGGCGCATAAAACTACGGTGGCGCCTTCCTGCAAAAATGTCTCAACAACAGCGAGACCAATACCGCGGCTGCCGCCGGTAACAATAGCTACTTTGTCCTGCAGATTCATACTACACCTACTTTCCGAGGCTGCACAACACAATTTGCTGCACCTCATTATTATAGAATATACCCACTTTACGGCTAAGTCTATTATAGCAAGTTATTGTAAAAAATTCAATATAGCGCAAATTATCTACCCTGCAAACATTGTAGTGGATTTTCTACCATGCAAACACTTTACTTTTCACATTCTTGCTAAATCCAGCCCGGCCTGGTCAATGTCCTTCTGGCAGAACGCCTGAGCATGTCGGCACTAAGATAGGCTTTGCCTTTCTGCGAGTTACTTTAGAGCCATCTCTGCTACGCAGAGCTTGTTCCGCTAACGTGCGGAGCCGGGCGGAAACGCGTCTGAGGTCAGGACATTGACAGGGCTGGGCGTCACTTGCAGTGCTAACAAGTGAAAAGTAACACAACTATACCTCAATCAGCTCATATTCCCTGGATCCGATGCCCAACGCAGCGGCAGCCTCAATGGTATGAACGCCGTTGCGGCTCTCGATGCGCTTCAGCAAATGGTCACGTCCGGGGTCATCCGTTGCGGCATAAACCAAATCCAGACAGGCCTGGTCGATGGCGACAGGATCAAGGGAAATGAGTATTCCGATATCCTTCATGCAGGGATCCTCGGCCACAGCACAGCAGTCGCAGTCCACGGACATATTTTTCATCACGTTTATATATACAATTTGATCTTTATAGCGTTCCGTGATAGAGGAGGCGGCATCAGCCATTGATTCCAGGAAGGAGTCATGATCGGCAGTCCAGATTTCCTTGGGATTACCAGCACCATGAATAAACGCTTTTCCTGCGGAGGAAGCAATGCCGATGGAAAGCTGTTTCAGCGCTCCTCCAAAGCCGCCCATGGGATGACCCTTAAAGTGGGAGAGTACCAGCAGGGAATCATAGCGAACCAGATTCCTGCCAACGAAATTCTTTTGTATGCGTTTGCCGCCCGGAATGGGAAGCTCCAGGTCAGGGCCTTCCGCATCCAGCAGATCTACCTTGAAATGACGGCTCCATCCGTGAGCCTCAATGGTCTTTAGGTGCTTTTCCGTGGTGTCACGTTCGCCCTCGTAGGCAGTATTACATTCCACTACGGTTCCGTCTACTGCCTCAATGATGGGCTTAAAGAATTCGGGCCTTAAGAAATTCTGATTTCCCATTTCACCGGAATGGAGCTTGACAGCCACCTTACCCTTAAGCACTACCCCCAGCATTTTGTACAGTTCAAGCACCTTTTCAGGTGTGATGGTTCTGGAAAGATAGACTTTTGATGTCATGTTGCAGCCTCCCTATAAAAATATTTTGATGATAAGCTTACCCAATTAATTTTAAAATTTGCATTTCAGCAGCATCCGGCAGGATTTTTGTAAGATGCGCTAGGATTCGGCCCCTGGATTCCTGCGGCGTGCGCTTGTAAGCGCCTGTCACAAGCTCCCGGCCGTAAAGTTCTTCCGGCGTACCGTACCGGGCCACGCCCCAGCCGTAGGTCTTGCCGGTTTTGTCCCGCGCATATTCAAAGTCCACAATGGAGATGTAGGTCTGCATCTGCAGGCGGGTGATGACGGTGTCAAAGCCTTTGTTGCCGCCCTTGCAATAGTTGCACAGTTTTTTCAGTTCCTTGGAAAGGAGAGTGCCGTGCTCCGTTACTGTGTCGTAGACCGTTTTGTCTTTGAAGGAGGCCAGCTCGTCGTCGAATCTGGCATCGAAGTCGTAACCATCCCTGCGGTAATTTGCAAAATCGGGGAACCATTCCAGGCTGACATACCCGGCCTTGCCGCGAAAAAATTTTCCGTAGACACAGTTTCCCATGCGGATGATCGGGCCCTTCCACTCCCAGGGGCCTTCCAGGGTATCGGAGAACCAAAGCTCCGGCGGACAGTTTTCCTCGATGGAAAATCCCTCTATTTCATTGGTGAAGAAAGGCAGAAAACCAAGCTCTTGTACTAACGAATCAATTAATTCGGCGCTGCGTATTTCTGTAAATTTCATGGCGTACCTCCTGTGATTAGGTTATTATACCAAATTGTACACATTTTTCCAAGTGGAGTGGTATTGGTTATTGTAAGGTGTTGCTTGAATGTTTTGAATAAGGTCGTATTTAGAGCAGATAGACTTATGAGTCGATTGTGGTTGTAATTTTATGAAAGTTATGTATAATAATAGTAAGAAAAGTTTTTTGTCGGAGAAGGTTCATTCACATTACTAAAGACAATGCTTGGGCGCATTGTTTTATGAAAGGAGTTAAGAATGGACCTTAAGAAAAAACACGAAACTGATTGGGAAAATTTGAGTATCTCTAATGATTTTCTATTTGGGAAAATTATGCAGGATGCCGAATTGTGTAAGGAATTGTTGCAGATCATTCTCCCGGAGCTGGACATAGATCATGTAGAGTATCCAGAAGCGCAGAAAAGTATTCGTTTGGATGTAGATGCAAAAAGTATTCGACTGGATGTCTATGTGAAAGATGCAAAAAGCACTGTCTATAATATAGAGATGCAAGCAACAGACACACCCGATATACCAAAGAGAAGCAGATATTATCAAAGTATGGTAGATCTTCAATTGCTGGATCGAGGGGATGTATCATATACAAAACTGAATCGGAGTTATATTATTTTTATTTGTACCTTTGATTTGTTTCATCAAGGACGTCATATTTACACCTTTGAGAATTATTGTAAAGAAGATAAAAGAATTGCTTTAGGGGATGATACCGTCAAGATTTTTCTCAATGCAGCGGGGGAAATGGATGATGTCAGCAAGCAGTTAAAGGCTTTTTTAGATTATGTGGCTGGTAAAAGACCAGATGATGCCTACATAGAAAAACTGGAGAATGCCGTCAGTGAGGCAAAAAGAAATCGGGAATGGAGGCATGAGTATATGACATTACATATGCGGGATCAATTGAATATTGAGAAAGGCATAGAACAAGGTATAGAACAAGGTATAGAACAAGGTACTATGCAGATGATAACGAATGCGCTCCGCGCAACGCACTGCGTAAAACACACAGCAGAAATACTTGACCTGACAGAGCAGAAAGTGCGGCGGATAGCAGAAGAGAAAGAACTGCAGGTTGACGATTGACTTAGTAGATAATTTCCTAAAAATAAATGATAATTTCTGTTGACTTTTACACTTTAAACTGCTAAAATCAATGGATAGTTCATGACAGGAGGATAAGTACCAAAATCCTGGTAAGAGAGGCGCACTGTATGCGCCAGGGAGGATAAACATGAAAGAAATTATGAATTTGATGGCATACCGCCCGGATGTTAAGGTGGTTGACGCAACATTACGAGACGGCGGTCTGGTCAATGATTTTTATTTCAATGACGATTTTGTCAAGGCATTGTACCTTACAAATATCAAAGCCGGCGTAGACTATATGGAGTTTGGCTACAAGGCATCCAAGGAAATGTTTGACGTAAACAAGTTCGGCAAGTGGAAGTTCAGCAATGATGAGGATATCAGGGCCATTGTAGGAGACAACAATACCGATCTCAAGATTGCTGTTATGGCAGACGTGGGCCGTACCGATTACAAGACGGACATTCTGAACCGCGCGGACAGCCCCATTGATCTGATCCGGGTGGCAACTTATTTAAATACTATTCCCGCCGCGGTGGATATGATCGAGGATGCGGCAAAGAAGGGCTATGAGGTCAGCTGCAACATTATGGCCATTTCCAACGCCCAGGAGGGGGACTTAAGAGCTGCGCTGGATATGCTTGGACAGGCTCCGGTTGACGTTTTCTATATTGTGGACAGCTATGGCGCTATGTATCCGGAGCAGGTGGCGCGGCTTGCGGACCTGTACCTGAATATGGCTGCCAAGTACAACAAGAAGGTGGGCATTCACGCCCACAACAACCAGCAGCTAGCCTTTGCCAACACCATCGAAGCGGTGGGAGATGGCGTGGATTGGCTGGATGCCACCTATTCCTCCATGGGAAGAGGGGCGGGCAACTGTGCCATGGAGCTTCTTTTGGGATTTTTACGCAACCCCAAGTACAACGTATATCCTGCAATACAGTTTATTGAGGAGCATATCAATAAGCTGAAAGAGGAGGGAACTGTTTGGGGTTACGACCTGCAGTATTTGATGACAGGTCTTTTGAACCAACATCCAAGGACTGCAATCCAGTTTACCAAGGAGAAGCGTAACGATTATGCGGAGTTTTACAGGGAGGTAGTGGCGCTGGACTGAAGGAACCGCTTCAGCAAATGATTCCCTGTGATGTATCAACATAACAAGGAAGTGGATGAAGTGGGTAATGAAAAGTAAATTTACATGTATCGGGACAGGCGGCAGCAGCATCCTGTCCCAAAATTTTTTTTGACTGCGAGAAATTGTTGAATTTTTTCTGCCGAATGTGTATACTGGAAAGTGAGTTTATATGCGCAAGTCTGGAAAAGAAAAGGAGCAGTGCCATAGATCAAGTGGCGCTGCGATAATAGGTGGGATATGGACTGCAAGGAGTTTGAGAGACTTATTCCCGATTTTGTTTCGGACAAACTGGATTATCAGAACCTAAAGCGCTTCATCAGCCACATGAATCATTGTGAGGATTGTCAGGAAGAACTGACCATTCAATTTCTTGTGACTGAGGGCATGCAGCGTTTGGAGGACGGCGGAGCATTTGACCTTCAGAAGGAACTGCGGCAGCGTCTTGAGGTGGCCAAAAAGAATGTCAGGTTCCATGATATCTTTCTGCGGATTGGTCTGGTGCTGGAGATTGCAGCAGTGGGACTGCTGGCAGGTTGTATGATCTGGGTTCTGCTTTGATATATGGGGGTACGCCGCTATGAAGGGGCGGTACACCTGAGAGAATTGGATGTTGAGGATTATGATAGAAATATAAGGCGGTAATTTGGAAGCATGAGTGAAAACAGGAAACTGGTTTTAATAGATGGACACAGTATCTTAAATAGGGCTTTTTACGGCGTGCCAAACTTGAGCAATGCCCAGGGACTCCACACAAACGCAATCTATGGCTTTTTAAATATTCTCTTTAAGATTATGGAGGAGGAAAAACCGGATTATTTGGCGGTGGCGTTTGATGTTCATGCGCCAACCTTCCGTCATGAGATCTACGAAGCCTACAAGGGGACAAGGAAAGCCATGCCGGATGAACTGCGGGAGCAGGTGCCGGTGATGAAGGATGTGCTGCGTGCCATGAAGATTGTCATTGTGGAGCAGGCAGGACTGGAAGCGGATGACATCCTGGGAACGCTGGCCAAGAAAGCAGCGGCAGAGGGAATACAAGTGTCTCTGGTGTCCGGTGATCGGGATTTATTGCAGATTTCTGACAAGTGTGTCAAAATCCGGATTCCCAAGACGAAGCAGGGCCGGACGGAGATAGAAGATTATTATCCAGAGGATGTGAAGCGGGTATACCAGGTGACACCACAGCAGTTCATCGATCTGAAGGCGTTGATGGGAGATGCCTCAGATAATATTCCCGGCGTTCCGAAGGTGGGTGAAAAGACAGCTACAGAGCTGATGGTGCAGTACGGCTCCCTGGATAATATTTATGCTCATGTTGAGGAGATTTCTAAGAAGAGCATTCGGGAATCCCTGATGGAGAACAAGGAGCTGGCCGATCTGAGCAAGGTGCTGGCCACAATTAAAACTGACAGTGATGTCAGACTTGATTATGAGTCTGCAAAGGCTGAGGGCTTTTATACTCCCGAGGCTTATGAACTGTTTAAACAGCTGGAGTTTAAAAATATGCTTTCCCGTTTTGAGAAGGACGCTGTTAAGGATGACAGCGGGGAGACGGCAAAGCATTTTCATACATGTGAATCCCTGAAGGATTTTTTGAAGAAGCTAAACAGCGCCAAGGACGGGGAACATATTGGTGTCTTCCTGGCGGTGGAAGGGGACAGGCTGTCGGGCGCAGCCCTGTGCAGACAGGATGGGGAAACCTTCTTTTATCCTGTGCGGATGCAGGAGGATCAACAGTTGACTTTGTTTGATACGCCGACTCAGGACGACGGCCCGGAAGAGCAGGAGCTTCGCCAGGCCTTGTTGCAGCTGTCGGGAAGGACTGAACTGGCTGCTTTTGATATCAAACGTCAGTATGGCTTTTTCAGGAAGGAAACTACGGATCATTATTTTGATATCCTTATCGCGGCGTATTTGTTGAATCCCTTGAAGAGCGATTACGATCTGGAGGCCATTGCATCGGAGCATCTGGGGCTTGTGATTCCCGGAAGGGCTGAGCTCTTAAAAAAGGCCGGGTTCCAACAGGCGGCAAGGGAAATGCCGGATAAATTCGCAGAGTACTGCTGCTATGGAGCCTATGTGGCTGCCAGTGCGGCAAGGGTATTGGCACAAAAATTGCAGGAGACCGGCATGGACCGGCTGATGAAGGAGATAGAGATGCCACTGTCCCTGGTGCTCTACGATATGGAGCAGGAGGGTGTGGAGGTGCGCCGGGAGGAGCTGAAGGCCTACGGGGAGGCACTGGTAGACCGGATTCAGGAACTGGAGCATTCCATCCATGACCAGGCAGGAGAGCCCTTTAACATCAATTCTCCCAAACAGTTGGGCGAGATTTTGTTTGATAAAATGCATCTGCCAGGCGGGAAAAAGACGAAAACGGGCTATTCCACGGCGGCGGATGTGCTGGAGAAGCTGGCGGAGGATCACCCCATTGTAAAAGATATTCTGGAATACAGGGGCCTTACCAAGCTAAAATCCACCTACGCCGACGGCCTTGCGGTTTTTATCGGCGAGGACAACAGAATTCATACCAATTTTAACCAGACCATTACTGCCACCGGCCGCATCAGTTCTACGGAGCCGAATCTGCAGAATATTCCCATGCGGATGGAGCTGGGCAGGCGGATCCGCAAGGTGTTTGTGCCCAGAGCCGGATATGAATTCATGGATGCTGACTATTCCCAGATTGAGCTCAGGGTGCTGGCCCATATGTCCGGTGATGAACAACTGATCGAGGCCTATCACATGGATCAGGATATCCACCGTATCACGGCGGCAAAGGTGTTTCACACACCCTTTGATCAGGTGACGGACCTGCAGCGGCGTAACGCCAAGGCGGTGAACTTTGGGATTGTCTATGGCATCAGTTCCTTCGGCTTGAGCCAGGATTTGAGCATCAGCAGAAAGGAAGCGGCGGAATATATTGAACAGTACTTTGCAACGTATCCCAAGGTGAAGGAATTCCTGGACGATTTGGTAAACGGCGCAAAGGAGAGTGGCTATATCACTACCATGTTCGGCAGGCGCAGACCCATCCCGGAGCTGAAATCCTCCAACTTTATGCAGCGATCCTTCGGGGAGCGGGTTGCCATGAATTCTCCCATCCAGGGAACGGCTGCGGACATTATTAAGATTGCAATGATCCGGGTGTGGAGAGCCCTGAAGGAAGCGGGACTGAAATCCAAGCTGATTCTCCAGGTTCATGATGAGCTTGTTATTGAGACGCTGAAGAGCGAAGAGGAGCAGGTGCGGCAAATCCTTTCTGAAAACATGAAGGAAGCCGCCCATCTGGCAGTTACCCTGGAGGTGGATCTGCACACCGGGGAAAACTGGTACGAAGCCAAATGATGTAGATGATTAAGAATAACCTAAGAATAGCCTGAGTAATGAGACGAAGTATTTTTGATAGTCAGATTCAAAGATTAGGTGGGGAGACCATTGATTGGAAGGAATAGCGGAAGAGTACGGTAGGAGAAGCCGAAAATGAAATTTATAGGCATCACAGGCGGCGTTGGCGCCGGAAAAACCGAGATACTAAATTATATCCGCAAGCATTACAAATGCGAGATACATCTGGCGGACCGGGTGGCAGAGCAGCTGCAGGAACCGGGAACAGCCTGTTTTCAGGCACTGGTTGAGCTGTTGGGAGAGGAGATCAAAACTTCCGACGGAAGGCTTGACAGGAAGCAAATGGCGGCCAGAATCTTTGCAGATCCCAAGCTTTTGGAACAGGTCAACGGAATTGTTCATCCGGCAGTGAAGGACTTCTTAATGGAACGGCTGGAAGCGGCCAGGGAATCAGGAGAGATAGAGCTGTTCTTTGTGGAGGCGGCGCTGTTGATCGAAGCTGGTTACCGGGAGCTGGTGGATGAGATGTGGTATATCTACGCAGAGGAAGAGGTGCGGCGGCAGAGACTGGTACAAGGGCGTGGATACAGCCCTGAGAAGACGGCTCAGATCATGGCCAGCCAGCTTGGAGAGGATGCATTTCGGAGAAATTGTGATTTTGTCATAGATAACAGTGGCTCTCTGATCGAGAGCTATCAGCAGATAGACAGGAAACTGGAGGCTTTTACATGGCAGGAGTGAGAGAAGGACAAGGGCAGCTGGTGTTCGGACTGGACATTGGCACAAGAAGCATCGTTGGCACGGTGGGATATCTGAACAACGGCAGATTCCATGTGCTGGGGCAAAGAATCCGGGAGCATGACACCAGGTCCATGCTGGACGGGCAGATTCATGACATCAACAAGGTGGGAGAGACCATAAAGTTTGTGAAGGAGCAGTTGGAGGAGGACCTGAACCGAAAGCTGACGGAGGTCTGTATTGCGGCGGCCGGTCGCGTGCTGCGAACCGTCACCACCCATGTGGAACAGGATTACGAGGAGGACCATGAGGTCACGGAAGAGGATGTGTACTCGTTGTCCACTCTGGGCGTGGAGCGGGCCTACGAGGAATTTCAGAAGGACAACGACACGGAGATGAAATTCTACTGTGTGGGCTATACCCCCATGCGCTATTATATGAATGACTACCAGATTGGAAATCTGGAGGGCCATAAAGTCAGAAATATGGCGGTGGACCTGATTGCCACATTCCTGCCCGACGACGTGGTGGATGGGCTGTACAAGGCAGTGGGAATTGCAGGGCTGCACGTGGCAAATCTGACACTGGAGCCCATCGCCGCCATTCAGGTGGCAATTCCGGAGAGATTCCGGATGCTGAATATGGCCCTTGTGGACGTGGGTGCAGGCACCAGCGATATTTCCATTACCCGTGACGGTACCATCACCGCATACGGTATGATCCCGATTGCCGGGGACAGTCTAACAGAAATTCTGGTACAGCACTGTCTGGTGGACTTTGACACCGCGGAGCGCATCAAGCGTCAGGCCGGTGAGCGGGAATCTGTGGAGTATCAGGATATTATGGGCCTGACACAGGTGATCACTGCCAGAGAGGTGGAGGATATTCTCTCTGAAAAGGTCCAGGAAATGACAAAGCTTGTGGCCGACTGCATTCGGGAACTGAACGGTGAGAAGCCGGTCAGTGCCGTGTTTGTGGTGGGCGGAGGCGGAATGATTCCCGGCTATACAGAGAAGCTGGCTCAGGAACTTGGCATTGTCAAGGAGCGTGTGGCCATCAGGGGCCAGGAGGTCATGCAGAGCATTGAGTTTGAGATTGAGAATCCTCGCAGGGATTCCCTGATGGTGACTCCCATCGGTATCTGCTTGAGCTATTACGAGCAGAGCAATAACTTTATCTTTGTGGACTTTAACGGAAAGCGCGTGAAGCTGTACGACAACGGACGGCTGTCTGTGGCGGATGCGGCCGTACAGTCCGACTTTTCAAATGAAGAACTGTTCCCCAAGAGAGGACAAGCCCTGACCTTTGTGGTGAATGGAAAGACTCGTATTGTCCGGGGTATCCAGGGAGAGGCGGCTACTATTAGAGTTAACGGAGAACCAGGAGACATCTATACCCAGGTACATAACGGAGACCGGGTGGAGGTGACTCCCTCCACGGCAGGAGACGCGGCGGCCCTGGAGTTGGGACAGCTGCCTGAGTTGGACCAGAGACTCCATGTGGTGGTGAACGGCACAAAAATTGACCTGCCCAAGACCGCGTCGGTGAATGGCAAGCTGGAGAATGAGTATTATCTGATCCGGGAGAATGATGACATACAGGTGCAGAATTCCTATACTGTCCGGGAAATCGCGGAATTCATGGACGTGCCGCTGGGCGGCAGCATTCTTGTGAATGAAACGCCTGCGAAGCCGGAGACCAGGGTTTACGAAAACTTTACCCTGAACTGGGATGTGAACGCAGTGCTCACATATGCGGATCTGGAAGAGGAGACTGAGGAAGAAGCGGCTGCCCGTCGGGCGGCGAAGGAGGCAGCTCGTGAAGCCGCAGAGAAGGCAGAGCGGGAGGCAGCCGAAAAAGCAGTGCTCCAGGCAGCGGAGGAAGCAGCCAGAGAGGCTGGGCAGCAGGGAGCCCCGGGGGATGCCGGTTCGACACCGAATGCAGGCACAGGCAACGTGACAACAGCTCCTTCTCAGGACAGCATATCTGCCGGTGCTGGAGAAATATCCGTGATCGTGAACAAGCTGCCTGTGACGCTGAAGGGAAAGGAAAGCTATGTGTTTGTGGATGTGTTTTCCTTTATTGACTTTGACTTGAACGCTTCCGCCGGGCGGTCCATTGTGACGCTTTTAAACGGCAGGAACGCAGAGTATATGGAGCCCTTGAGTAACGGTGATGTGATAGATATTTATTGGGAAGAGCGTGAGAAGAAATAGGAATGCGAGAGTAGCGTTCTTCACAGGTGGTCTTTATACCGATGTAGCGGACAAGGGGTATAAATTTGAAAGAAGGAAACTTTCAAACTATTGTGTATGATGCCCACTAATGGTGGGCATAGGAGTGTAGACATGAGATTATGCAGTATAGCCAGCGGAAGCAGCGGCAACTGTGTGTATGTGGGATCCGATGCCACACACCTGCTGGTGGACGTTGGCATCAGCGGCAAGCGTACGGAGAGCGGATTGAAGGAACTTGGCCTCACGGGCAGGGATATTGACGGGATACTGATCACCCATGAGCATGCGGACCATATTAGCGGTCTTGGAGTTCTGGCCCGGAAATACGAGATTCCCATCTATGCCACGACCGGAACCATCAGGGCATTAAAAAACTGTAACGGACTGGGGGACTTGGATGATAGTCTCTTTCATGAGGTGTGGGAGGATAAGAAGCTGACGCTGAAGGACCTGACTATCAATCCTATGCGCATTTCCCATGACGCTGCACAGCCCGTGGGCTATCGGATATCCTACGGCAGCAAAAAGGTGGCTGTGTGCACAGATCTGGGGGTGTACAATGACTATACGGTGGAATGCCTGAAGGGCATGGACGCGCTGTTGTTAGAGGCAAACCATGATGTGAACATGCTGCAGGTGGGGCCCTATCCCTATTACCTGAAGCAGCGGATATTGGGGGAGAGGGGACACCTTTCCAATGAAAATTCCGGCAGGCTGCTCTGCCGGATCCTTCACGACGGATTGCAGACCGTGGTGCTGGGGCATCTCAGCAAGGAAAACAATCTGCCGGAGCTTGCCTACGAGTCGGTGCGTATGGAGATCAACATGGGTGACAATCCTTATAAATCAGGTGATTTTGATATCAGGGTAGCTAAGCGCAGCGAGGTCTCGCCGGTGGTAAGGGTATGAGAGCAAGTTGGTTCAATTGGAAACTTGAGGAGGATAAGTTACTTGGCAGACAATTACTATAAACCGTGTATGGAATTGGATATATGTAAGGAGTTAATTACGAAGTATTTTGAAACCAAGCAGTACGAGAAATGCTTTGAAGGCCATTTAGAATTGGCCAGTAAGGGCTATCCGTTAGCTGAATGCCAAATAGGATATTTTTATCTTGAGGGTTTGGGTGTGGATAAAGATGTTTCGAAAGCCTTGTATTGGACGGAGCGCTCTGCAAATCATGGAGACAGAGACGGTCAATACAATTTAGCATGGTTTTATGAAGAGGGAATCGGAGTTGAGTCCGATATGGAAAAAGCGCAGTATTGGTATAAACAATCCGCACTTCAGAGTCATAACCTGGCCATTGAAAAATGCAAAAAATTCGGTATTATTGTGGATTGACTGAATTCTGGTTTGTCCCAGTAACACTTTTGTACAAAGAGAGTTATTTTAAATCATATGCGTGCATGCGCAAGATTGGAGAAATAAATGAAAAGAACGATTATTACAGTAGTGGGAAAGGATACCGTTGGTATCATCGCAAAGGTCTGTACATATCTGGCAGAGAATGGCATCAATATTCTGGATATCTCCCAGACCATTGTACAGGGGTATTTTAACATGATGATGATCGTGGATACCGTTGGTATGACGAAGCAGTATGGAGATATGGCGGATGAACTGGCTGCTCTGGGCGAGAAGATCGGTGTGGTGATCAAGTGCCAGAAGGAAGAGATATTTGATATGATGCACAGAATCTAAGCTGCACTACAGGGATTGGATACTAAGATTTTTTGCGGCATTCGTTTCCTGCGCTTTTATGTGTCAGAAAGGAATGTCTGGAGGGTAGGATGATAAATTTATTTGAAGTAGCTGAGACCAACAAGATGATCGAGGAGGAGAATCTGGATGTGCGTACCATCACGCTGGGCATCAGCCTATTGGACTGCATTGATTCCGATCTGAAGCGGTTAAATGACAAGATTTATAACAAGATATTCGAGGCAGCCAAGGACCTGGTGAAAACAGGGGAAGAGATTTCCAGGGAATTTGGCATCCCCATTGTGAACAAGCGGATATCCCTGACCCCTATCGCGCTGGTGGGCGGCGCTGCTTGTGAGACAATAGAGGATTTTGCCTCCATCGCAAAGACCCTGGACCGGGTGGCAAAGGAAGTGGGCGTGAACTTTATCGGCGGCTACTCCGCCCTGGTGAGCAAGGGAATGACCCCGGCGGACGAGCTGTTGATCCGCTCCATTCCCCTGGCCCTGTCCACTACGGAGAGGGTGTGCAGTTCTGTGAACCTGGGCTCTACACGGACCGGCATCAATATGGACGCGGTGAAGCTGATGGGAGAGGTAATTAAAGAGACGGCAGAGTATACAAAGGAGGATGACTCTCTTGGCTGCGCGAAGCTGGTGGTGTTCTGCAATGCGCCTGATGACAACCCCTTTATGGCAGGGGCTTTCCACGGTGTCACAGAGGCGGATAAGATTGTGAACGTGGGCGTCAGCGGTCCCGGTGTGGTGAAGACTGCCCTGGAGCAGGTACGGGGAGAAAGCTTTGAGGTGCTATGCGAAACCATTAAGAAGACTGCCTTCAAGGTGACCAGAGTGGGACAGCTTGTGGCTAAAGAGGCATCCAAGCTGCTTGGTGTTCCCTTCGGCATTGTGGACCTGTCCCTGGCGCCAACGCCAGCGGTGGGGGACAGTGTGGCTGATATTCTGTGTGAGATCGGACTGGAGTATGCGGGAGCGCCCGGCACAACGGCAGCCCTGGCTCTTTTGAACGACCAGGTGAAGAAAGGTGGTGTCATGGCTTCCTCCTATGTGGGAGGCTTAAGCGGGGCCTTCATCCCTGTCAGTGAGGATCAGGGCATGATCGATGCTGTGAAGGCGGGAGCACTGACATTGGAGAAGCTGGAAGCTATGACCTGCGTCTGTTCCGTGGGTTTGGACATGATCGCAGTGCCAGGCGATACGAAAGCTACTACGATCTCCGGGATAATCGCGGATGAAATGGCAATTGGTATGGTGAACCAGAAAACCACAGCTGTACGCCTGATTCCCGTCATTGGGAAGGGCGTGGGAGAGACCGTGGAGTTCGGCGGTCTCCTGGGTTATGCACCCATCATGCCGGTAAATCAGTTTTCCTGCGATGCCTTCGTAAATCGCGGCGGCCGGATTCCTGCGCCCATCCACAGCTTTAAGAACTGATTCTCAAAGGATCACTAACGGAGTGGAAATCTCATTTGCCGGTGAGATACCTGCACGGTGGGCAGCTATGCCGTTGTAGATCTGGCTGATCTTGATATTCTGGCGGAGCATATCAAGAGCACCGCGTCCCAGAAAGCTTTCTGCATCCGCCAGCTTTGTCACAAGAGGGATGTCGGCATGCTCTTTGATCTCACCTAACAGCGGAGACGCTGCTCTGCGGAAGCCAAGCACCCGGGCATAGGGGGCATGACCCATTGCCTTCGCTCTTTCCATATCTGACTTTCTGATGTTCAGAAGAATATGCAATAGGCAGCGGCTGATGCGGGTGTATGTCATTTCCTTTGTCTTTAAGATATCACAAAAACTTTCAAAATTTTGATAATTATCAAGTTGTCGGCAGATCCGGTCGGAGAGATCGGAGGAAACATCCAGATACTTCTCGAAGCCGGCATTTTTTTCCGTAGTCAGCTTATAGTAGAGCATATCCGAAAAGTCGTTGCTGCGTATGGGGCCGGTCTTGGTCAGCTCTGCAGAAAGTACTTTGGCAGCATCGTCTGGCATGTTGCTGTTTAAGAAGCTTTCGTCCGTTCCGGCGTAGAGTGCCTGGCGGATGGCCAGCGCAGAGCATTGGTCATCCTGTGGCAGACGGCTGTGGTAGCCTGCGCCAGCGCGCCGGATGGTAACAGGTTCCAGTGAACTTCTGCTTTTTAAAATAGCCTTTATGTACTCGATGCCCAAAATGTTGTTGGGCGAGGAAAATACAGCCTTATGCTGATTCAGGAAAGGATAATTCTGTATCAGTGCTTCTGTGCGGGCGTTTGGGTAGGAGAGGCCCTGGCGCAGATATTGCTTCAAAGATTGTGAGTAGGCCTTGGGTTCCTCCAGCAGGATCTCCGCAATTTGACGCAGCAGCTGCGCGTCCCCGCATTCGCTTCCAAAGCAAAGGTCTGTGACCACGCCCAGCTGATCCAACAGTGCCACAGCGCCTGTAGCGAAGTATTCCGCGCTGGCAGTGGCGTAGAGGGCAGGAAGTTCCAGAACCAGGTCGGCGCCGTTTAAGAGCGCCATCTCAGTCCGTTTATATTTATTCACAAGGGCAGGAGCGCCCCGCTGCACAAAGTTGCCGCTCATGACGATCACTGTATAGCGGGCATCTGTGCAACGCTGGGATTCCGTCAACTGATATTTATGTCCGTTATGAAACGGATTGTATTCTGCGATAATTCCGTTGACTCTCATATAATCCTCTCCTTCTGATAGACATAAATACAGCCATGCAAGTGACGCCCAGCCCTGCCAATATCCTGACCGCAGACGCGCCTCCGCTCGGTTACTCATGTACCTAAAAATGTACAATGAAACGCATCGTTTTTCTTGTGCCATGTCCTTATATTTAGTATAATATAAACAACGCTGTTTGTTAAGTAAAATTCTGGCAAAGTATTCATTTTTTATGCCAGGTATAGTGGGAAAACGTTGAAAGGAGACCATATATGTCGTACATTGACCTGATCAAGGAGAGAGCGAGACTTGATAAAAAGACGATTGTATTGCCGGAATCCACTGATAAGAGGACTCTGATCGCCGCTGCAAAGATCGTTGAGGAGGATATTGCCAACATTATCCTGATCGGCAACGAGGAGAAAATCATGGACGGAGCCGGCTGGCTGGAGGTCGACCTGACCAACGTGACTGTGATCAATCCGGCCAATACACCCAGGCTGGAGGAATATGTTCAGGTTTTGTATGAGACCAGAAAGGCAAAGGGGATGACGGAGGAGAAGGCCAGAGAGATCCTGCTAAGCGATTACCTGACCTTCGGCATTGTGATGGTAAAGGCGAATCACGCGGACGGCATGGTTGCCGGAGCCTGCCATTCCACTGCGGATACCTTACGTCCGGCATTGCAGATTTTAAAGACTGCTCCCGGCGTAAAGCTGGTCTCCGCGTTTTTTATCATGGATACACAGTTCAAGGACCAGGGCGAGAACGGTGCGTTCCTGTTTGCTGACTGCGGCCTGAATCAGGATCCCACTGCGGAGGAACTGGCAGCAATTGCGGATTCCTCCTCCAGAAGCTTCAAGTCCCTGATCGGTCCAAAGCCCGTGATCGCAATGCTGAGCCATTCCACCAAGGGCAGTGCAAAGCATCCGCTGGTGGACAAGGTGGTGGAGGCGACCAGGATCGCCCAGGAACAGTATCCCCATCTGACCATTGACGGCGAACTGCAGGTGGATGCAGCCTTGGTGCCCAGTGTCACAAAGACAAAGGCTCCCGGGAGCGTCCTGGGAGGCCGGGCAAACGTGCTGATCTTCCCCAACCTGGATGCCGGAAATATCGGATATAAGCTTGTTCAGAGACTGGGTGGAGCGGAGGCCTACGGCCCCATGCTCCAGGGTATTGCAAAGCCCGTGAATGATCTGTCGAGAGGCTGTTCCTGGCAGGATATCGTGGGCGTGGTGGCTCTGACCGCTGTGCAGGCTCAGTTAGTTTAATGTTATATCCCGATGCGGTTCAGTATGGTTGGTGGGATGATTGGCATTTGCATGAGGCGTTATGAAAAATTTATATAATTTTACTGTTATTTATAACTACCCAAACTACAGATTTACATCCGAATAAAAACCAAATTGTAAGAATATCAAATGGAAAGGAACCCAAATCCCATGAAAGTATTAGTAATCAACTGCGGCAGTTCATCCCTGAAATTCCAGCTCATCGACTCCGACTCCGAGCAGTGCCTGGCTAAAGGTCTCTGCGAGAGGATCGGCATCCAGGGTAGCATGATCACCTATTCCCCCGAGGGTGGGGAGAAGGAGAAGACAGAGACTCCCATGCCCGATCACACCGAGGCCATCCGCCTGGTGCTGGAAGCGCTGACAAACCCGAAGACAGGTGTGGTAAAGAGCCTGGAGGAGATCGGCGCTGTGGGCCACCGTGTGGTGCACGGCGGAGAAAAATTTGCTGAGTCCGTTGCCATCGATGATGGCGTCCTGAAGGCAGTGGAAGAGTGCAATGATCTTGCACCCTTACACAACCCCGCCAACCTGATCGGTATCAATGCCTGCAGAAAGCTGATGCCGAGTACTCCCATGGTGGCAGTATTCGATACAGCATTTCATCAGACCATGCCCGAGGAAGCTTACATGTACGGCCTGCCCTACGAATACTACCAAAAATATAAGATCAGACGTTACGGTTTTCACGGTACCAGCCACTCCTACGTATCCAGGAAAGCGGCAGAAGTGCTTGGAAAGAAATATGAGGATTTAAAGATCATTGTCTGCCACCTGGGAAACGGCGCCAGTGTTTCCGCCGTGAAGAACGGTAAGTGTGTGGATACATCCATGGGACTGACCCCTCTGGAGGGACTGATCATGGGAACCCGTTCCGGCGATATTGATCCCGCCATCATTGAGTTCATTGCCCACAAAGAAGGAAAGAACATTGACGAGATCATGAATGTGCTGAACAAGAAATCAGGCGTTCTTGGCCTTTCTGACAATCTTTCCTCCGACTTCCGGGATCTGGAGGCAGGCTACAACAACGGCGATGAAAATGCCATCCGCACCATGAAGACCTTCAGCTACAGAGTGGCAAAATACATCGGCTCCTATGTGGCGGCCATGAACGGTGTGGATGTGATCTGCTTCACAGCAGGTGTTGGTGAGAACGGGCCTCTGGTGCGTAATTTTGTCTGTGAATACTTGGGTTATCTAGGTGTGACTTTGGATCAGGAGGCAAATCAGAAACGTGGCGAAGATATCGCCATCACCACTTCCGACAGCAGGACTACCGTTATGGTGATCCCTACCAACGAGGAGCTTGCTATTGCAAGGGAGACTGTGAGACTGGTTTAGATCATACAGAAAAGTAACAATTCTGATACATCCCTGTGAGAAACTGTCAAGCATATTGAAAAAATATGTAGGGCAGCGGAGGATGCAGAGTGGAGAACAGAAGAAAGAAAACAGGAAATAGGGGGGGCACGCGGAACAGGAGCAGGTCAGACAGTAATGTCCGGCGAAGAAAAATGCTTTTGTGGCTTGTACTGCCGTGGATACTGCTAAGTGTAAATCTGTTTTTACTGTTACAGGCGCGTGGGAAGATGCAGTCTATGCATGAGAATCTGAGCCAGGTAATGGGCAGAGTGGAGGTGCTGGAGGATGACCTCGGAATTGTGCCGACATCAGAGCACGTTGACGGCGAGACCGCAGCGAATTCTAAAGGACAGACGGGGATTGCAGCACAAAGCTATGCAGATCAGGTTGGACTGGATCAGGTGGACAAGCCAAAGGAGCGTACTTATCGGGAGATCATAAGCCGACTGAAAGAGCTGGGGCAGGAGAGCAGCCTGATACAGCAGGTAGTGGACAACGCCAAGAATTATCCGGAGCAGCTATTGGAGGCGCTGGCGAACAATCCGGAGCTTCAGGATTTTGCGGCTCATTACCTGGAAAATAAGGGCACTGTTACCGGGGAAGGTCTGACGGAAGGCGAGAAGTCCCAGGAGTTTCCTCTGTTTCTTCAGTGGGATCCCAGATGGGGTTATGCTTCCTATGGGGATAACAGCGTGGTGGGGCTTTCCGGCTGCGGGCCGACGGCCCTGTCCATGGTGCTTTGGTATCTTACGGGGAATGAGGAGCTTACGCCCGATAAAATTGCAGATTACAGTATGAAAAATGGCTATTACATTTCGGGTACGGGCACTAAGTGGCTGTTGCTGGAGGAGGTGCCGCCCCTATACGGTATATGGGTGAGCCAGCCGGAGGCGGACGATTCTATAATGAAGGAGGCTCTGGACGGGGGAGATATCATTATCTTATCTATGGCGCCTGGGGACTTTACCGTTGGCGGACATTTTATCGTAATTTACGGATATACGGAGGAGGGCTTTCTTGTAAACGATCCCAACTGTGTGGCCCGCAGCCGGCGAACCTGGACATGGGAGGAACTGAAGGACCAGACCAAGCATATGTGGGTGTTCAGCAAACACAGGCCAGTCGCAGGTGTATTATAACGTTCCTTAAAAGAGACAAGCGGTAAAAAATACTTGACACCATTTATTGGTTGGAGTAATATTATAAAAAATCAAATGACACAACTTGAAACCGTAGATGTGGAGATAAAAACAGAACGTGCACTCACAGAGAGACCGGATGCTGAGAAAGGTCAGAACGCAGGCTGTTAAATGGACCACGGAGGGCGCGAGGAACGGATGTATTTTCCAAGTATTTCGCGACGTATGGCACACGTCAGCTGCCGGGAATATGATGGTATTCCATGAGAGCGCTCGTAAGAGTGAAGCAAGGTGGCACCGCGGGAAGAATATTTGACCCGTCCTTGACAGAACAAGATATGATTCTGTTGGGGACGGGTTCTTTATATTTATAACTGCCCGATGCTGCCCGCGGACAGTCATGCCGCCCGCGGATACCTGTCCTCCCATAACAGAAACGGAAAGGAGCAATATATGAAATTACAGCCTACTCTGGAGGAATGTAAGGCTTTTGTAGCGGAAGGTGCCTACGGCGTGATCCCCGTCAGCACAGAGATCTTTTCAGACACATCCACACCCATTGAAGTTCTGAGAATCCTGAAAAAAGTAAGCGGTCATGCCTATCTCCTGGAGAGTGCGGAGGCCAATAAGCAATGGGGAAGATACTCCTTTTTGGGCTATGATCCGCTGCTGGAGATCACATGTTATAATGGCATGACCCGTATCAAGAATCCCTTGACTACTCAGACCACAACGGATGACATTCGCAGCTGTATCCGCAATATCATTGACGAAAACAGAAGCCCAAAGCTGGGGTATCTGCCGCCCTTTACCGGCGGTCTGGTGGGATATTTCTCTTATGACTATATCAAGTATAGCGAACCGTCTCTCAGGCTGGATGCGGAGGACGAGGAGGGATTTCAGGATGTGAACCTGATGCTGTTCCATAAAGTCATTGTTTTCGATAATTACAGGCAGAAAATCATTTTAATCACGAATATCAAGACCGATGATGTGGATGCAAATTACAATAAAGCCATGCTGGAGCTGGAGGGCATGAAACAGCTGATTCGCAAAGGCGAAAAAGCGGAGTATATACCGCTGAAGCTAAAATCGGATTTCAAGTCTCTTTTCGACGAAGAGGTATATTGCAAGATGGTGGAGGAGGGAAAACATTACATTAAGGAAGGTGATATTTTTCAAGTGGTGCTCTCTAACAGATTGGAGGCGGAAATGGAAGGCAGCCTTCTGGATGCCTACCGGGTACTACGAACTACTAATCCATCCCCCTATATGTTTTATTTCTCCGGCACGGATGGGGAGATTGCCGGTGCCAGCCCTGAGACGCTGGTGAAGCTGGAACAGGAAAAACTTTATACATTCCCCTTGGCGGGAACAAGACCCCGGGGTAAGACTGACGAAGAAGACAAGCGGCTGGAGGCAGAGCTGCTGGTAGATGAGAAGGAACTGGCGGAGCACAACATGCTGGTGGATCTTGGACGGAACGATATTGGTAAAATCAGTAAAGTCGGAACCGTGAAGGTGGAAAAATACATGTCCATCGAACGTTATTCCCATGTGATGCATATTGGCTCCACCGTCAGCGGTATGCTGCGAGAGGACAGGGATGCACTGGATGCAGTGGATGCAATCCTGCCGGCGGGAACATTGTCAGGAGCGCCAAAGCTAAGGGCCTGCGAGATCATCAATGAGCTGGAGAACAACAAGCGGGGCATTTACGGCGGTGCTATCGGCTATGTATCTTTTACAGGAAACCTTGACACCTGTATTGCCATCCGGCTCGCCTTTTCCAAAAACGGTAAGGTGTTCATTCGCTCGGGGGCAGGCATTGTGGCTGACAGTGTGCCCGAGAAGGAATACAGGGAATGCATTCAGAAGGCGGCAGCTGTGAGAAACGCCATTGAGACGGCACAGGAGGGCCTGGAGTAATGATACTTTTAATTGATAATTATGATAGTTTTTCTTATAATGTATTTCAGTTGACGGCTTCCGTGGAGCCGGATGTGAAGGTAATACGGAACGACGAATTGACGGTGGGGGAGATTGAAGCCTTAAAACCCAGCCATATCCTCCTTTCTCCCGGTCCCGGAAAACCTGTGGATGCAGGTATCTGCGAAGAGGTGATCCGGCACTTCGCAGGGAAGGTGCCCATTCTTGGCATCTGCCTGGGCCATCAGGCCATCTGTGAGGTGTTCGGCGCCACAGTGACATATGCGAAGGAGCTGATGCACGGAAAGCAATCCACGGCGGTTCTGGACACAGACAGCGTACTCTTTCAAGGAATGAACAGGGAAATTACCGTAGCCAGGTATCATTCTCTGGCGGCGGCCCCTGATACCATACCGGAGATACTGAGAGTTACGGCTCAGACAGAAGACGGGGAAATCATGGCAGTGGAGCACAGGAGCTTTCCGATTTACGGTGTCCAGTTTCATCCTGAGTCTGTGCTAACGCCGGATGGGGCAAAAATCATGGAGAATTTTATCAAACAGGCATGAAAGTCGGCAAAACGGTATGGAAATCAGGGATAATAGGCTGTCTGGAAGTCTTTGGGGAAAGATTAAAAATTTAAGTCTGTGCGAGCGACGAGCTCTGTACCGCACAGAATATAGAAAGGTGCAACAGGGATATGATATTAGAAGAAATCGCAGCAAAGACCAGCGAACGGATTGAGGCGGAGAAGCACAGGCTGCCTCTGAGGGAACTACAGGCGGCTGTGAGAGATATGGAAAACAATACCGGTTTTCCTTTTGAAAAAGCATTAGCCAGGCCGGGCATGAGTTTTATCTGCGAGGTGAAGAAAGCGTCTCCCTCTAAGGGAATCATTGCAGAGCAATTTCCCTATGTAGAGATTGCGCGGGAGTATGAGAGAGCGGGAGCGGACGCCATGTCCATTCTGACGGAACCCTTTTATTTCCAGGGCAGTAACAACTACCTTTCCGCTATCCGAAAAGAGGTGTCCATTCCTCTGCTTCGTAAGGATTTTACGGTGGATGAATATATGATATACGAGGCAAAGCAGATTGGGGCAGATGCGATACTGTTAATCTGCGCCATCTTAAGCCAGACGCAACTGGAGGAATATGCCGGCATTGCCGGGGAACTGGGGCTGTCCGCGCTGGTGGAGGCCCACGACGAACAGGAGATTCAGATGGCGCTGAAGGCGGGAGCTAAGATCATTGGTGTGAACAATAGGAATTTGAAAGACTTTACCGTGGATATTTCCAACTCTGTGCGATTGCGGGAACTGGTACCCAGGGACATCCTTTTTGTGTCGGAGAGCGGCATGAAGACTCGGGCAGATATCGAAAGGCTGGAGGAGAATGGTACCAATGCAGTATTGATTGGAGAGACCTTTATGCGCAGCAGCGATAAGGCTGGGATGCTGAGGGAACTGCGTGGAAAGAGAGAGAGGTTTTTCCATGCTGTGAAGTGATTGATGTGGAGACGATATAAAAAACTATGAATCGGGATGAAAATGACGCTTATGTTGGGATAAAAACAGGTAAGTTATTTGCGGAATAAAAAAGAGGATACATGATGAATGAGACAAAAATTAAGCTCTGTGGGATGTTCCGACCGGAAGATATCGGATATGTTAATGAGGTGCAACCGGATTATGTGGGATTTGTTTTGGCGGAAGGATTTCGACGGCGGATTCTAAAGGAACAGGCGGCAGATTTTCGAAAGGCACTGGATCAGGCAATCCCCGCAGTGGGGGTGTTTGTAAACAATTCCTGCGAAGAGGTGATTTCCTTCTTACAGGAGGACATCATTCAGTTGGCTCAGCTCCATGGAAATGAGACTGAGGAGGATATCCAGTATATCCAGGCAGTTACAGGAAAGCCAGTGATGAAGGCCGTGAAGGTGACAAGCCGGTATGATGTGGAGGCATGGCTGGATTCTTCGGCGGACTATCTGCTGTTTGACGGGGGGACAGGGTCAGGGGTGGCCTTTGATTGGAGTGTGCTTGCTGATATCGACAGGGATTTTTTCCTGGCTGGCGGGTTGAATGCAGGGAATCTGATGACGGCTGTTGAAAGGATACATCCTTATGCGGTGGATTTGAGTTCCGGAGTGGAGACTGACGGAGTGAAGGATCTGAAGAAGATGCGTGAAGTTGTCAAGCTAGTGCGAGAGTGTAGGTACCCGTGAGTTAAGTTTATGAAAAAGGGATGGAGAAAATATATGGGAACCGGAATAATTGTGTGCGGGTTAAATGGCAGCGGAAAGAGTACCCTAGGAGCAGCATTGTCAGAAAGGCTGGGATTTCATTTTATTGATCTTGAAAACCTGTATTTTCCGAAAAACGACCCAAATGATCCTTATGCGTCTCCCAGGTCAGAGGAAGAGGTAGGAAAGCTTCTTGCAGATGAAATTAAGGCGCATGAAAATTTTGTTTTTGCTGCCGTTCGGGGAAATTATGGGGAAGATGTCCGGTCGTTTTATCAACTTGCCATACTCATCGAGGTCCCCAAGGAGATTCGTATGCAGCGGATCAGAAACCGCTCTTTTCAGAAATTCGGCAGTCGGATGCTGCCGGGTGGAGATCTGTATGAACGGGAGGAAGCGTTTTTTAAAATGGTGGAATCCAGACAGGATAATTACGCTGAAAACTGGTTAGAATCTGTGGATTGTCCTGTGATACGGATAGATGGAACAAAGACTATTGAAGAAAATGTGACATTTATAATTGAGCAGTTACAGGGGAAGATAGATATCCATTAGAACAGATTTATATAAATACAAGCAATTATTTTCGATTTTATATGTAGTTTTAATATTTTATATAAAAGTAAAAGGAGACAGACATGAGTAAAGGACGTTACGGGATACACGGCGGTCAATACATTTCCGAGACTCTGATGAATGAATTGATTCATCTGGAGGAGTGCTACGAGAAGTACAAGAATGATCCGGAGTTTCAGGCAGAGCTTGACACTTTGAACAGGGAGTATGCGGGCAGGCCATCACTTCTGTATTATGCAGAAAAAATGACAAAGGACCTGGGTGGCGCAAAAATATACCTGAAACGTGAGGATTTGAACCACACCGGTTCTCACAAGATCAACAATGTGCTAGGTCAGGCGTTGCTGGCAAAGAAAATGGGAAAGACCCGTATTATCGCGGAGACAGGCGCAGGCCAGCACGGTGTTGCAACAGCTACCGCTGCGGCACTGCTGGGTATGGAATGTGAAATCTTTATGGGCAAGGAGGACACGGAGCGCCAGGCGCTGAATGTGTACCGCATGGAACTTCTGGGAGCAAAGGTGCATCCAGTCACATCAGGAACTCAGACTCTGAAAGATGCTGTCAACGAGTGTATGAGGGAGTGGACCAACCGGGTGCATGATACTCTGTACGTGCTGGGTTCTGTCATGGGGCCCCATCCCTTCCCAATGATCGTCCGTGATTTTCAGAGTGTGATCAGCAGGGAAGCGAAAGCCCAGATTTTGGAGAAAGAAGGAAAGCTCCCTGCGGCTGTGGTTGCCTGCGTGGGCGGCGGAAGTAACTCCATGGGCGCCTTTTATAACTTTATTGAGGATAAAGAGGTGGAACTGATCGGCTGTGAGGCCGCTGGAAAGGGCGTGGACACTGCTCTTACCGCAGCTACCATCGCCACGGGCAGCCTTGGAATCTTCCACGGCATGAAGTCCTACTTCTGTCAGGACGAGTACGGTCAGATCGCACCGGTGTACTCCATTTCCGCGGGACTTGATTATCCCGGCATCGGACCGGAGCATGCATATCTTCATGACATCGGCCGGGCTCAGTATGTGCCCATTACCGATGACGAGGCGGTGGACGCCTTTGAGTATATCGCACGTACCGAGGGCATTATCTGCGCCATCGAGAGTGCCCATGCTGTGGCGCATGTGAGAAAGATTGCAAAGAACTACAGCCCTGACCAGAGCATCATTATCTGTCTGTCAGGACGTGGAGATAAGGATGTTGCTGCAATTGCAAGATACAGGGGGGTGGATATCCATGAATAACAAATTGTCAAAGGTTTTTGATACGCCCAACAAGAAGGCGTTTATTGCGTTCCTGACTGCGGGAGATCCCAATGCAGACTGTACGGTGGAGTACATTCTGGAGATGGAGAGAGCGGGTGCGGATTTGATCGAGATTGGCATTCCTTTTTCTGACCCAACGGCAGAGGGCGTGGTGATCCAGGATGCAAACATCCGGTCACTGAAAAACGGCATGACTACGGATGGAGCCTTCGAGATCGTGAGGAGAGTCAGGGAAAAATCCCAGATACCTCTTGCGTTCATGACATATGCAAATCCTGTATTTCATTATGGATATGACAGGTTCTTTGACAGATGTAAGGAGCTGGGTGTAGATGCCATCATCATCCCAGATCTGCCCTTTGAGGAGAAGCTGGAAATGGAAGAGCCTGCCAATGCAAGGGATGTGGCGTTGATCTCCATGATCGCGCCCACCTCTGAGAGCCGGATTCGGGAGATCGCATCCGAGGCAAAAGGCTTTATCTATGTAGTGTCCTCCATGGGTGTCACCGGTGTCCGCAGCGAGATCAAGACAGATTTGGGCGCTATCGTGGAGAGCATCCGAAAGGTGACGGATGTGCCCTGTGCCATCGGTTTCGGCATCAGCACCCCGGAGCAGGCAAAGGCTATGGCTGCTGTGTCAGACGGCGCCATCGTGGGAAGCGCTATCGTGAAAATAATAGCCCAGTATGGAGACAAAGCGGCACCGGAGATTTACAAATATGTTAAGAGCATGAAGGATGCTGTGGCAGAAATATAGAGAAGAATAGTAATTATAGTGGGATTATGAAAAAGCGGCCTTTTTTGCTATATTACATCTATAAATAAACTTAAGGACCATTTGCTTTGTGCGGGAAGGAATGCGGAGATATGTGTATGAGAACACCGGACGAAATCATTGAGCTTGTGTTAAACATAGCAAGGAATGATGAAAACATAAGGGCAGTTATGATGACAGGATCAAGAGCCAATCCAGACTGTCCTGTGGATATCTATCAGGATTTTGACATGGTATATTTCGTGAGAGATGTAAGTGCCTATTGGGACAATATGCAATGGATCGAAGAGCAGTTTGGAAAACCGTCTTTGGTACAAAAGCCGGAAAGTATGGAGCTGATGCCGCCGGATGGGGATGGAAACTATGCATACCTCATGATCTTTCCGGATGGAAACAGGATCGATCTGCAAATAACACGCTACTCGTATTATGATGACGGAGAACCATCCATCATTTTATTGGATAAGGACAACGGTTTACCGGAGCTTGCTATTAAGAAGGATTTCTGGTATGTGCGAAAGCCCAATCAAAAAATCTTTTCTGACTGCTGCAATGAGTTTCACTGGTGTCTGAATAATGTTGCAAAGGGAATTGCAAGAGAAGAACTCTCGTATGCCATGGAACAGCTCAATCACTATGTCCGTGACATGCTGATACAAATGCTTTCGTGGTGTGTGGGTGTCCAACATAATTTTTCAGTATCCGTGGGAAAAAACGGAAAATATTTTAAGAAATTTCTACCGCCGCAAATATATGAGAGATTCACAAAAACTTATTCGGATGCAGCATATGAACATATCTGGGCGGCTGCTTTCGAAATGTTGTATTTGTTTGGAGATGTTGCCAGGGATGTGGCTGAGCAACTGGGTTTTCTATATGATGAGGATGAGGAAAAAGGAATTGAAAACTATATGAAGAAGGTAAAAAATAATCTTCTGAAATATTATGAGTAATGGAAAAAGCAGGAAAGCATCATTGTTTCCGTAGATGAAGGTGAAAGTTAGAGTGATAGTGGGCAGTAGCCGCCCGTAATGAAAGGATTGCATTAATTCAAATCTATGAAATTCCGATTTGGGAATATTTGACATGATTTTGGTTAGATATTCCTGATTTCGGAATTTTAATTTTGAGAACTTTTAGCATGAAATTTACAAACCACCCAATGAAATTAAAAATAGGAGCACATTATAGATGAAAGGCAGGTGAGAAGGATGAATATCGAACGACTTGAGAGCTACATTGAAAAGGTTTACGGCTATGCTGTCAACAATACTTACTCCCGGGAAGAGGCTGACGAGCTGTCCCAGGAAATCCTTTTTACTGTGATCCGTGAACTGCCAAAGTTAAAGGATGACAGCAAGTTTGAACCGTGGCTTTGGGGTGTGGCCCGCAACGTGACGAAAAGTTTCCGTCGGCATATGGGAAAACAGCGCGCGATGTACTCCTATGACGTGCCGGAAAATCTGTCCTATGAAGATCAGTATTTCGACGAACAGGAAGAATTGTACGATTTTCTTCGGACAAAAATAGCAATGCTTTCGTCAATCTATCGCGATATTGTCATTCTCTACTATTACGATGGCCTTTCTACAAAGCAGATCTCCGAAAAACTACATATTTCGGAGGGAACAGTTACATGGCGGCTGTTCGAAGCCCGGAAAAAGATTAAAAAGGAGTGTGACGAAATGAACGAAACCGCTTTAAGACCTGTGAAATTACGCTTGGATATATATGGTAATGGAAATTACAACGGCAAAACAATTCCTTTTCCCACTGTATATATAAACGATGCGCTCTCTCAGAATATCCTGTATTATTGCTATGAAGAAGCATGCAGTGTGGAGGAACTGGCAAAAACCTGCGGGGTGCCGGCGTATTATGTGGAGGAACGGGTGGATAACCTGTTAAAGAGGGATGCGCTTATAGAAGTGACAAAAGGCAAATATCAGACCGATTTTGTCATATGGTCCGATAAGTACGGTATTTACTGCGAAGAAAATGCTGAAAAAGCATTGCTGCCCATTATGGATAAGCTGCTGGAAGCCCTTGGCAACATAGCGCGTGATGCTGCCAGAATTGATTTTTACCGGGCAGAAAAATGTGAAACCGATCTTTATTACCTCTATGGAGTCATGGCCTTTTCCTACGCCAGTCAGCATTACTGTAAATTGCCATACCCCCGATTCAAGGAAAAATATGATGGTAACAGATTTTGCTATATTGGCAATATGGAAACCGGCAAGCACCATAGGCCTATTTTGGTTGGAGAACAACATTGCAGTAACTCAGGAAGCCGCGGCGGATACAGTCATACTGCATACCATAGCATTAGTGGTATCACATTCAGAGAAATGATGTATGACAATTATATCAACGTTTGTGAAGATATTTTACGCAGCGGTTCATCGGAAGATAAGGAATCTTTAGCGAATGCGATTCAGGACGGATATATTGTAAAAAAGCAGGACGGCAGCTTTTTCGTAACAGTTCCTTCCTTTACGAAAGAACAAAAAGAAGAATTCGATCGAATCGCTGAGAAGTATCTTGCCCCACTTATGCCCATGTATTCTGAAATGGTAAATAAATTCATTGCGGGATACAAAAAGCTGTTTCCCCAGCATTTAAACGATGATGCAGACCGTTTTTGCCAGAGTATGTTTAGGGGAATGTATAGTGTGATCATAGAGTATGGCCAGCGAACAGGTGCTGTGGAAATGCCTTCCCCGAATTGCCATTGCGATGTGATGATACAATTTAAAACACATTGAGATATACCGCCGAGGGTTGGAAACAGTCCTCGGCGGTTTTGTAATGATGTCGGGATGAGTGTGATGGTGTGGAATGCATTAGGAAAGTAAAAATATCAAAAAATTTACGGCGGAAATGGCATTACGATTTATATTGATTGAGGCAGAAAATTATGGTATACTCAAACTGTTCCATATAGAAATATTCTAATAAGATTCGAGGTGATTAGTTTGGAAACAAGGGGTGGATTTTATATCACACAAATAAAGCAGCTTCAAGACAGAATATTCGAAAGATTGTTACTTGAAAGTGGTCTTGAAATAAGCGGTGGGCAGGGAAGAATTCTTTTTATCCTATGGAAAACGGATCATCTTACAATCAGCGAAATAAGCGAGAAAACGTCTCTTGCCAAAAATACAATATCTGTTGTTATAGACGGAATGGTGAATAAGGGGATTGTAGCAAGGGAAATCAATCCGAGAAACCGCCGACAAACCATTGTATCGCTTACGAATTATGCGAAATCCTTAAAGGGCAAATATGAGGCTGTATCGGAAAGGATGAATGTATTATTCTATCAAGGTTTTTCGGAGGATGAACAAAAACAGTTTGAACAGTATCTTACACGAATACTCCATACTTTGATTGAAAATCTTTAAGAAAAAAATCACTTTAGAACGGGGAGGATATCCAATGAAAACAAGAGAACAAATGATTGAATTTATACAAAAGCAAAAGGTGGCCTTCATTGCTTCCGTAGATGAAAACGGCTTTCCAAATATGAAAGCAATGTTTATGCCCCGCAAAATTGATGGGAATTGCTTTTATTTTACAACAAACACATCTTCCATGCGTTCGCAACAGTATATGAAAAATTCAAAGGCAAGTATATATTTTTACAACAAAGGCCGTTTCCGGTACGAGGGAATCATGCTGACAGGTACGATGGAAGTGTTGCAGGATGATGTGGCAAAGAAGGATATCTGGCGTACTGGCGATACGATGTTTTATAAGCAGGGCGTTACGGATCCAGATTATTGTGTGTTAAAGTTCACAGCAATAAAGGGCAGACATTACTGTGACTTGAAAACGGAAAGTTTTCAGATGGAGGATCTGGAATAAAAATACCTTAGACCGCAAGAAATGATAAGCCAGAAGTGAGAATCCTTGGATATACTAAAAATAGCGAAAAGGAGGAGGGCTTATGAATAACTTGCAGCTGATTGAAAAAGTATTGTATTATGTTGAAGAACATTTGGAAGAAGAGATTACCTATGAACATCTTGCGGAGGTGTTCGGGTATTCTCCCTTCCATTTTCATCGGCTTTTTTCTGCTGCAGTGGGACAGACCGTCACGGACTATTTGAAGAAGCGCCGATTGGCACATGCCTGTGTGGAACTGCAGGAAACAGACGCGAAGATTACGGATATCTGCTATGGCTGTGGATTTAACAGTATACAAACTTTTAACCGTATGTTTAAGGATGTGTATGGGATGCTTCCCACTGACGCAAGAAAACAGAAGAATAAACTGAGTTGTAAGAGTGTTGAGACCATTTTGGAGGGCTATAAGAAACGAGTTCCTTTCAAGGGAGATTTTGTAAGCGAGCCCAAATTTGTGGAACGGGATTCCTTTATTCTGGCTGGCCCACGAAAGCATACTGGTCAAGGATTTCAGGTGATCGGAGAATCCTGGCAGGAATTAAAGGCTAAGATGGGAACCATAGACCGCATGAATCCAAACAATATGTATGGATTTGAAGACTATTCAGAAGACTTTACAAAGGAGCCGCTGCAGTTTTATTATATGGCGGCTGTGGAAATAAAGGATGAGACCGATATCCCAGCAGACTGGTATGTGAAAAGAATTCCCAAGGCGCAGTATGCTGTATTCACCGTAAATGGCAATAATGCCAAAGGCGAGATTGGCAAGGCTTTTCACTACATTTATCATGAGTGGATGCCCAATTCAGAATACTGTCTTTGTGGGGACATGCTCTTTGACTTTGAGTATTATGATGAGAGATGGGATTGTCAACTTGGAGCAGCACAAATGGAAATCTATATACCGGTAATGAAAATGAGGGTAGGATGATGAAGTCACTTGATCGGATAGAAAATTATGTACATGAAATGAGATATAAGAACATTGACAATATTTTGATTACAAAAAATGGCAAGGATGTCTATTCGAAAAATTTTAATAAAGAGTTTGACGGAAAAAAGCATCACATTGCCTCTGTTGTAAAGAGTATTATTTCCTTGGGAACGGGAATTGCTGTTGACAGGGGATATGTGAGACTGGATGACTATATTTGTGAATACTTGGGAGAGTCGTTCGATAATATGACAGCAAAGGCGCATAGAAAAATTACAATAAGAGATCTATTGACGCTTTCCTCCGGAATCTATTGGCAGTTTGGGATTCATGCAAGTCAACCGCTCTTTTCAACCGTGGAAGCCGAGGAGGATTGGAGACGGGCAATCTTAGAGCTTCCGAGTGCATATACGCCGGGAACGAAATTCTATTATAAAGATGCGGATGTTTATCTGCTGACGCAGGTGTTACAGAAGGTGACAGGGCAATCTATCGAGAATTTTATTGTTGAGAATCTATTTAAGCCACTTGGAATTGTATGTGCTGCGGTTGATAATGATTTTGGAATAAGAAACAATAATATGAGCAACATCGGTATGCTGACAGCACAGGAGATGGCCAAGATAGGAAATTTATGTTTAAACCGAGGAGAATATCAAGGACAACGAATCATTAGCGAAGCGTATCTAAAGATGGCGACAGCAAAACAGATTGATACCAATGAGTTTGTAAAGTATTTTGGAATGCAGGAGTATGGTTTTCTGTGGTGGATTCATGAGGATGCATATTTTGCCAGGGGCTTTGGCGGAAATGAGATAGCAGTTTTTCCGAAGTACGGACTGGTGGTGGTAATTCAGGCAACGGCGAAAAAAGTATCAAAAGAATATTTAGATGTGATATATAATGTGATTTTAAAAGAAGAATCATTGGTATCGTAGAATAAAGGAGAGCGGTAATATGAGAGAGGACTTGCTTCGGGTCAGAGCCGCATTTACAAATAATTTAAAACACATTGATGTTGATATACCGTTAGGAAAACTGACTGTCATTACCGGTGTGAGCGGTTCGGGGAAGTCCAGTCTTGCCTTTGATACGATTTATGAGGAAGGCAGACGTCGGTATCTGATGTTCAGCGGCTTGGAAACGGAAACCAATCAGACCTACGGTGAGATTACGGGGTTGTCCCCTACGGTTGCATTGGAACAAAGGGTGATTCGGCAAACCAATATAAGAA
>JAFLRN010000018.1 GCA_022511385.1 Acetatifactor sp. | reverse complement strand
CCATCATCAAAGTAGCAATGACTTACAAAAATATGTGAGTTCAATGACTTTCATTCAGAATACATTTGGAGTATAACATTGAAAAATAGAATATGTCAATATTTTTTTATAATTTTATTTTTTATTTTTTAGAGTATTTTGCGAATGTTTTCCAGACCATTGGGGGAAAATTGGCTTTATAAGGAGGCTGATTTTTATGGTGTGGAATGTTTTATGGATGGCCGCCATGGCTGCGGCATCTGTCCTGGCAGGCTTTTGTATGGGAAGACTGTCGGTAAGGACTGAGGATTCCTATGAGGAGGATCAGGGGGAACGGATTGGGCAGCGCAGACGTGGTGTCTGGGAGGTGGAGGCTGCGGGAGAGCTAAATGTGCGGATTGACCAGGGCGACTGGGAGGCTGCAGAGTCACAGCGCCTTCGCAGAGCGGAGCGCATTGATAGGGATGATATGGAGGTTGGTGAGCGGAGCAGCATAAACGACAAGGGAAATGTGAGAGAGCGCAGCCAGACCGGTCAGCGGATTTATGTGGGAACAGCGGGGTGGTTGTCCGACCGTGTTATCCGGGGAACTGGCGGCAATATCCGTCCGGTGCGGCGCAGCCGCAAAGGAAGGGATCCGCAGGCACCGGAGGGCCAGAAATGGTCAGTGAGCAGTCCTGTGAAGGGCTGGGTTACCTCCTGTCAGGACGGTGAGCACCCCACTGTGGTGATACAGCCGGAGGAAGACAGGCTCTATGCACCTGCCGGAGGCAAGATCACTAAGCTGTTTCCCATGGGTAACGCCTTTCTGTTTCGGACGGAATTTGGAACAGAACTCTACATGGAGGTAGGACATGTGGGTGATGACCTGCTGGGAAGATATTTCCGGCCCAGAGTAGTACAGAATGAGATCATGGGCAAAGGGAAACTGCTGCTGGAGTTCGACAGCAAGGGACTGGTGGCAGAGGGTGTGTCTCCCGCAGTGACGGTCAGGGTGGAAAATCATTCTTACGGCAGCAGCGTACATGCGTCTGCGGCTGAACAGGTCAGAGCAGGAGAGGAAATTCTTTTGGTCGAGCAGAGACAGAACCTGGGAAATGTTAGATAGTCCTTTTCCACAAGCGACGGCATCGTGTGAACATACCCGCCACACGATGCCGGAAACTGGCTGACAAGTGAAAAGCAGCGAATTGAAAGATTCAGGGAAAATTTTTTGAAAAAACTCTTGACAGATCATCAAAAAAGAGGTAATGTATACTAAACCTACTTAAATACTATGAATTGCAGGCATTGATAAAAACTCTGGAATGTAGTATTGGCAATGTAGCAGAAAATACAAGCCGGATACCGGCAGATTGGAGAGAAGTTATGAGTAAAAAGCCTTATGCTGAGAGAAACCTGAAATTTGAAACTTTACAGTTGCATGTTGGACAGGAGCAGCCTGATCCAGTGACGGATGCGAGAGCGGTACCAATCTATCAGACCTCCTCCTACGTGTTCCACAACAGCGACCATGCAGCAGCACGTTTTAGCCTTGCCGATAGCGGCAATATCTATGGCCGTCTGACCAATCCTACAGAGGATGTGTTTGAAAAGAGAATTGCGGCTCTTGAGGGAGGCACCGCAGCGCTGGCCGTAGCCAGTGGCGCAGCAGCCATAACCTATACCTTTGAGAATCTGGCAAAGGCCGGAGATCATATTGTTTCAGCAAATAATATTTACGGTGGTACATATAATCTGCTGGCGCATACGCTGGTTGATTACGGCATCACCACCACATTTGTGGACCCTGCGGATTTTGCAGCGGTGGAGGGCGCTATCAAAGAGAATACCAAAGCAGTCTTTATTGAAACCCTGGGCAATCCTAACTCCGATGTAGTGGATATCGAAAGAATCGCTGAAATTGCTCACGCTCACAAGATTCCTCTGGTGATAGACAACACCTTTGCGACGCCTTATCTGGTGCGTCCCTTTGAGTACGGTGCAGACATTGTGGTGCATTCTGCTACAAAATTTATCGGCGGTCACGGCACCACCATCGGCGGCGTGATCATTGAGAATGGCAAGTTTGACTGGGAAGCATCCGGAAAATTCCCTCATCTGACCACACCCAACGAGAGCTACCACGGCGTCACCTTCAGTAAGGCAGTGCCCGGCGCAGTGTTTGTCACTGCAATCCGCGCTATTTTGCTGAGAGACACAGGAGCTACGCTCTCTCCCTTCCATGCTTTCTTCTTCCTGCAGGGCCTGGAGACCTTGTCTCTGCGGGTGGAGCGTCATGTGGAGAATGCGCTGAAGGTAGTGGAATACCTGAACAAGCATCCTAAGGTGGAGAGAGTCCATCATCCTTCCATCTCCACGGATCCTGTGCAGCAGGCTCTGTACAAGAAGTATTTCACCAACGGCGGCGGCTCCATCTTTACCTTTGAGGTCAAGGGCGGTGAGGCGGAAGCAAAGAGGTTCATCGATAATCTGGAGCTGTTCTCCCTGCTGGCTAACGTGGCGGATGTGAAGTCCCTGGTGATCCATCCCGCCTCCACTACCCACTCACAGCTGAACGATAAGGAGCTGGAGGAGCAGGGCATATACAGGAGTACCATACGCCTGTCCATCGGAACGGAGAATATTGACGATATTATCGAAGATCTGGAGGGTGGCTTCTCGGCAATCTAAACCGGCCGACAGGCAGATATTAAATATAAGGTTTTATAAAATGATAAATTGACTTGACAAATACCCTGTGGGGGTATATCCTGTAATTGCTGGCAGGATACCCCAATGGGGTATTTTGCTCGTACATATATTATATGATATTATATATGGCAAAGTGAATCCGCTTGGTGAATCTATAATAACAGCTACTTATGCCAATACTTACAATAAGGAGAATGAAATGAAATTAAAGGAAAATACCTCCCCAACGGAAAATGAACAGGAAAAAACGGTTTCTCTGAATGATAACACGGATGAGTGTATGGAGATGGATTGTAGCTGCTGTCACCAGAAAGCGACCCCCCGGCAGGAGAAAGAAGTGAAACAGCTGAAAAACCGGCTGAACCGTATCATGGGACAATTAAATGGCATTGGACGGATGTTGGATGAAAATCGCTACTGTGGGGATATCCTGATTCAGGTGGCGGCGGTGGAGAGCGCACTGCAGTCCTTCGGATACCTGATCCTGCAGGAACATATGGAGACCTGTATAGTGGAGGAGATTGGCAAGGGCAATCTGGATGTGATCGAGGAAGCTGTGGAATTGGTGAAGAAGCTGAAATAGTTGGACATACAAAGGAGCCGTATGGAGATTCTGGATGATATCTGACAGAATAAAGCAGATATATAGGGACTGTGTATGAAAATCTGAGAAAGGGGCTGCCGCAGAGGGCGGCGGAATTGTGAGGGAACATGAAAGAAAGATATCATATATCTGGCATGACCTGTTCGGCCTGCTCCTCCCATGTAGAGAAAGCAGTGAATAAGCTGCCGGGAATGGAGAGGGCATCGGTAAACCTGTTGACGGAGACCATGGAGGTTAGCTACCGGCAGGAGGAGTTGAGCTCAGACGAAATCGTGGCAGCGGTGGAAAAAGCCGGCTATGGGGCTGTATTGCTGATAGGCGGAGCAGTAGGAAAAGACGCTGCCGCCGGATCAGGCGACAGGCAGACGGAAGCCAAAAGCGGCAGTGGGGATTCAGGAGCCGGGCGGAACAGCCTTCAGAAAAAGGCGGAGGCAGAGACTCGGGCCATGAAATGGCGGCTGGGCATCTCCATAGGTTTTCTGATTCCCTTGATGTATGTGGCCATGTATCACATGGTGCATGATATGCTGGGGATTCCCATGCCGAGCTTTGTGCACATGTATCTGCACGGAAATGAGAATGCAATGACCTTTGCGCTGACTCAGCTGTTGTTGCTTCTGCCCATCCTGTATATGAACCGAAAGTTTTTTGCTGTGGGATTTAAGACTCTGGGACACCTGTCTCCCAACATGGACAGTCTGATCGCCCTGGGAGCCTCTGCGGCGGTGGCGTATGGCATATTTGCCATGTACCGCATTGGTTACGGCCTGGGCCACGGGGACATGGCGGTGGTGGAGCAGTACTCTCATGACCTGTACTTTGAGTCGGCAGGCACGATTCTGACTTTGATCACCGTGGGAAAATATCTGGAGAGTCGATCTAAGGGAAAGACCAGCCAGGCCATCACAAAGCTCATGGATTTATCTCCCAGGACGGCAATCCTGCTTCTGGAGGATGGCACGGAGCGGGAGGTGCCCACGGAGGAGCTTCGGGCCGGGGATGTGTTTCTTGTGAAGCCCGGCAGCCTGGTGCCTGTGGACGGCACGGTTCTGGAGGGCAGTTCCAGCGTGGATGAGGCTGCTATCACAGGCGAGAGCGTGCCCGTGGAGAAGCAGGCCGGGGATAAGGTGGTCTCCGCAACGGTGAACAAAGCGGGCTTCCTGAAATGCCAGGCAGACCGGGTGGGCGAGGACACCACTCTGTCCCAGATCATTCGGCTGGTGGAGGAGGCCAGCGCCAGCAAGGCACCCATTGCTCAGCTGGCGGATAAGGTGGCCGGGGTGTTCGTGCCGGTGGTGATGGGGATTGCGCTGGTGACGCTGGCGGTCTGGTTGGCGGTGGGAGCAGGCGCGGAGTTTGCCATCTCCTCTGCCATTGCGGTTCTGGTGATCTCCTGCCCCTGTGCGCTGGGGCTGGCAACTCCGGTGGCTATCATGGTGGGAACAGGTGTGGGTGCGGGCCACGGTATCCTGATCAAGTCCGGCGAGGCCCTGCAGCAGGCACGGGATATTGACACAGTGGTGATGGATAAGACGGGTACTATCACAGCAGGACGTCTGAAGGTCATGCAGGTCAGCGTGATGGCCAAAGATATAGGGATGGGGACGCTGGTGCAGATTGCGGCAGCTCTGGAAAAAAAGAGCGAACACCCATTGGCTGAGGCTGTGCTGGAGCATGCTGAGTCTCTGAAGCTGGAGATTCCGGAAGTAAAGGATTTCAAAGCTGTGTTTGGCCGGGGCGTTGAGGGAGTGCTGGAGCAGGATGTGATGGTGCGTGATCTGCTGCCTCAGGATGGCCCCACAGCGGTGCTGATGCGTCAGCAGCTGCAGGTTGCTGGTCAGCAGCCAATGAATGGTCCTTTATCGACCTTGAGCGGGACCGATATGCCAATGCAGGAGGCTGTCGGCTCTTGGGAAAGTACAGCGGCGGGGAGCGGATTGACTGGAGGAGTCAGCGCTGGCACAAGATGCCTGGTGGGAAATCAAGCCTATTTGGAAGAGAACGGTATTACTGTGGATCAGAATGTGATACTGGGAATCCAGCAGTTGGCAGACGAGGGCATGACGCCTCTTCTGGTGGCGGAAGAGAGCCGCTTCCTGGGCGTGATCGGTGTGGCAGATGAGATCAAGAAGAGTTCCCGGGCTGCAATCAGACGATTTCAGGAGATGGGCATCCATGTGGTCATGTTAACCGGCGACAACAGCCGCACTGCTGAGGCCGTGCGGAAACGCCTTGACATCCCGGAGGTGGTGGCGGAGGTGCTGCCCCAGGATAAGGAGAAAAAGATCAGCCAGCTGAAAGCTGTCGGGCACAAGGTCGCCATGATCGGAGACGGCATCAACGATGCGCCGGCTCTGGCAGCAGCGGATGTGGGAATGGCAATCGGAGCGGGAACGGATGTGGCCATGGAGAGCGCGGATATTGTGCTGATGAAGAGCGACCTGCGGGATGCGGCCACTGCGGTGAAGCTGAGCCGCTCCGTGATCCGCAACATCAAGCAGAACCTGTTCTGGGCCTTTTTCTATAACTGTGTGGGGATTCCCCTGGCGGCAGGGTGCTGGTATCCGGCATTCGGCATTAAGCTGAATCCCATGTTTGGCGCTGCGGCCATGAGTTTAAGCAGTATCTTCGTGGTGGGAAATGCTTTGCGGCTGAGAGGCTTTAAAAGCGGTTTCCGGCAGGAAACAGATAAATCTGTACCAGAGAACACTCAGGAGGCGGTTTTAGACGGTGCGCAGGTTCTGATCAGCGAGAAGGTTTATTCACAAAATGAGAATAAAGAAAATGAGGACGGCGGGGAGAGACCCGCAGAAAGGAAGGAAACGATGACAAAGGTATTGACAGTGGAAGGAATGATGTGTGCACACTGCACTGGCAGGGTGCAGAAATCCCTGGAGGCTGTGGAGGGTGTGAAAGCCGTTACCATGAGTCTGGAGGAGAAGACCGCTACGGTGGAGCTGGAGGCGGAGGTTTCAGAGGATGTATTGACTGCAGCGGTCACTGAGGCGGGCTATGAGGTGAAGAGTATCGCCTGACAAGGCAGTAAATACTGCAGAATCTTTAAGTTATGTTTAGAACTGTTGAGTTGTCAGAAAAAATGTGATACCCTGTAAAGTGGGGAGGGCGCAGTACCAGTGCCCTCCCCTTATAAGATTGTTTCGATGTCTTAGACTTCATTTTTTTGTGGAAGATTGTTAACTTTTGAAAGTGGCAGGATGCGGGTTATGGGAAATGGCAGTTGGAATCATTGGAAGAATATAGGGTTTTTGTTGGCGGGCATCTGCGTGGGCGCGCTGGTAATGTGGGGTGTAGGAAGTCTCCGGGATGGAGGAAGTCCATCGGCAGATGCCCCGAAGGGACAGGAGAGCTTATCCGGCTCAGGTATGGAAAACGACGAGGATACCCCGGAAACAGACGGAGCTGTGATCGAAGCCGCAGTAAAGGAGCTTCAGGAGGTGGATTATCCCTTTTACTACGGCAGGGAGGAGTGGCGTCTTGTGCTGTGCAAGGTCGCTGTGGAGAGTGGGGCGGAGACCGCAGAGGGTGGATATTTTTTTCGCATGTATGATGAAAGGGGGGAGTTGCGCCAGAAATTCCCTTTTGATATGGAGGCGGAGGAGCTGATCTTTCGCTTTGACCGGCTTAGTGGGAACCGGGATTTGGCGGTTTTTCCCCAGGGCGCGGAGGAGAACGGGGAAACAGGACTGCTCTTTATCTGGGATATCGAGAAAAACGGTTTTTTGGAGGATCCGATCACTATTCCCTGGTATGAGGTGTTTGAGCCATACGGACAGGTCTACCTGGTCAGGAACAGGGAGGACAATGTGGAGTTTCAGAGTATCTACCGTATCAATGTAAAGACCATGCAGCCTGTGGAGCTTCGGCGGTGGACCCTGACCAATCCGGATGACGATGCTTTGGGGCATCTGGAGATATGGAACTGTCTGAAGCAGACAGCGCTCTACGACGGAGAGGTAGAGTTTAACGAGCTGGGTGAGCTGGCGAATAATAAATTTTACCAGGGGATCTTTTTGCGGGAGCTGGAAGGCTTCTGGGATCATGAGCAGGAGCCTTCGGGGCTGACGGTAGTGGAAGTAACGTGGGATGGCGAATGGGAGGATTACGAGTACAGAACTTATGACAGCCGCGAGCAGTTTCTTGCAGATATGGGATTTGCGGAAGCGGAGCCCTTTTATGAATATGTGGATATGAATCGGGAACTTATGCTGGAGCTGTATTTCAATGGGGAGACGGGGCAGGGCTGCGGTCTGTATTATGACTATAGCTATAACTATGGACTTGAAGAGATCACTGATAGCTACGGTTTTATCTTTCACCGTATGACAGCGGGGGAATGGACTCCCGATGAACCATATTCTACACTCTCCGTGTACGGAGACGATCCCAGGGACCGTGGGACATATCACTACCGTGAGATATATGAGTACACGGAAGACGGAAAGCTGTCCGGCTTTGAGGCCAGAGGGATCATACCATATGTATGGGAGGATAACGAGGAGACGACGTTGCTCTCGATGAGTTATTATTACCGCGATGACGGGACTCTCTCCTACAAAGCATATCACCATGACTCTCCAACCTCTGCGTCATCACTGAGAAGCTGGTACGATGAGCTGGAGAGACCGGTCTACGTGAGCTGCTATATCACTCACGGCAGCCTTGAGTACTTCTATATCTACGAGGATGACGGGGACCGTCCGGCTTACATTTTTAAACTGGACGTGTATCCGGACTCTGTGTGGCCAGAGATGATCAAATATGAATAATCTTGAAATCGCTGTGCAAATTTTCTATTGTACAGCGATTTTTTATAAATCCTTTTCATTTTCTAACAGAAAGTTTATACTTTCTTTATTGCTTTTTGTATAAATGGTGTTATATTGTTTATAGAACAGACAGACAAAATGGCATGCCGAAACACTTTTCGGCAGATATGAGGAGGCGAGTTGCATGAACATCCAGAAATTTACACAGAAGTCCATGGAGGCCGTGGAGAGATGCCAGAAGCTGGCTTACGAGTACGGCAACCAGGAGATTGAGCAGGAGCATCTGCTGTACAGTTTGCTGACCTTAGAGGACAGTTTGATCTTAAAGCTCATTGAGCGGATGGAGATACAGAAGGAGCATTTTTTGAATCGTGCGGAGCAGGCTCTTTCGAAGCGCGCCAAGGTTCAGGGAGGCCAGGTGTATGTAGGCCAGGATCTGAACAAGGTGTTGATAAACGCTGAGGATGAGGCAAAGCTTTTGGGAGATGAGTATGTGTCCGTGGAGCATTTGTTCCTGGCCATGATCAAAAATCCCAACCGGGAGCTGGCCCAGATCTTCAAGGAGTACGGCATCACAAGAGAGCGGTTCCTCCAGGCCCTGTCCACAGTGCGTGGCAACCAGAGAGTGACCAGCGACAACCCGGAGGCCACTTATGATACGCTGGAGAAGTATGGCCAGGATCTGGTGGAGCGGGCCAGGAATCAAAAGCTTGACCCTGTCATCGGCAGGGACAACGAGATCCGCAATGTGATCCGTATCCTTTCCAGGAAGACCAAGAATAACCCGGTGCTCATCGGCGAGCCCGGCGTGGGTAAGACTGCCGTAGTAGAGGGACTGGCCCAGCGGATCGTCCGGGGAGATGTGCCCCAGAATCTGAAAGACAAAAGGATTTTTGCCCTGGATATGGGAGCGCTGGTGGCTGGCGCGAAGTACCGTGGTGAGTTTGAGGAGCGTCTGAAGGCAGTACTGGACGATGTGAAGAACAGCGATGGACAGATCATCCTTTTTATCGATGAGCTGCACACCATTGTGGGCGCAGGAAAGACTGACGGTGCACTGGATGCAGGCAATATGCTGAAGCCAATGCTGGCCCGGGGAGAGCTGCACTGTATCGGGGCAACTACCTTGGATGAGTACCGCCAGTATATCGAGAAGGACGCGGCGTTGGAGCGCCGGTTCCAGCCGGTTCTGGTGGATGAGCCCACGGTGGAGGATACCATCTCCATCCTGAGAGGCCTGAAGGAGCGGTACGAGGTCTATCACGGTGTGAAGATCATGGATAATGCCTTGGTCAGCGCCGCCATGCTGTCAAACCGCTATATCTCCGACCGGTTTCTGCCGGATAAGGCCATTGACCTGGTGGACGAGGCCTGTGCCCTGATCAAGACGGAACTGGACAGCATGCCCACAGAGCTGGACGAGTTGCAGCGCCGGATCATGCAGATGGAGATTGAGGAAGCGGCCCTGAAAAAGGAGGATGACCGTCTGAGTCAAGAGCGGCTTGCTGACCTTCAGAAGGAACTTGCGGAGTTTAAGGAGGAGTTTGCCGGCCGCAAGGCACAGTGGGACAATGAGAAGGCATCCGTGGAGAAGCTGTCCAAGCTGCGTGAGGAGATCGACACAGTGAACAATGAGATCCAGATCGCCCAGCGGGAGGGCAATCTGGAGAAGGCGGCCGAACTCAGCTACGGCAGACTGCCCGCCCTGAAGAAGGAGCTGGAGCAGGAGGAGGCCCGGGTCAATGAATCCGACATGAGTCTTGTCCATGAGAAGGTGTCAGACGAGGAGATTGCCAGAATCATATCCCGTTGGACGGGAATCCCTGTCAGCAAGCTGACAGAGAGCGAGCGGAACAAGACGCTGCACCTGGACGAGGAGCTGCACAGAAGAGTCATCGGTCAGGACGAGGGTGTCACCAAGGTGACGGAGGCCATTATCCGCTCCCGGGCGGGCATTAAGGATCCCACCAAGCCCATCGGCTCCTTCCTGTTCCTTGGCCCCACCGGCGTGGGAAAGACGGAGCTGGCAAAGTCCCTGGCGGCGTCTCTGTTTGACGACGAGAACAATATGGTGCGCATTGACATGAGCGAGTATATGGAGAAATATTCCGTATCCAGGCTGATCGGAGCGCCTCCCGGATATGTGGGTTACGAGGAGGGCGGCCAGCTGACGGAGGCAGTGCGGAGAAAGCCATACAGTGTGGTGCTCTTTGATGAGATTGAGAAGGCCCATCCGGACGTATTCAATGTGCTGCTGCAGGTGTTGGACGACGGGCGGATTACCGATTCTCAGGGAAGGACTGTTGACTTTAAGAACACCATCCTGATCATGACCTCCAACATTGGCGCCCATTATCTGCTGGACGGCATACAATCCGACGGTACGGTGAGCCCACAGGCGGAGGAAATGGTATACGGGGAGCTGCGCAGCCATTTCCGGCCGGAGTTTTTAAACCGTTTAGATGAGACCATCCTGTTTAAGCCACTGACCAAGGACAACATCGGCGGTATCGTATCCCTGATCGTGGCGGATTTGAACCGCCGCCTGGAGGACAGGGATCTTCACCTGGAGCTGACCCCTGAGGCGGTTGCGTTGATTGTGGAGGAGGCATATGATCCCGTGTACGGCGCAAGGCCCCTGAAACGGTATATCCAGAAGCATGTGGAGACCCTGACGGCAAGGCTGATCCTGGAGGACAGGGTTCAGGCGGGGGATACTGTGCGGATTGGCGTGGAGAACGGAGCGCTGGAAGCATCAGTGGAAAGCTAAGTAGTAAAGCCCTTTTGCGGCAGCCGGAAATAGCTGTTGTAAAAGGGCTTGCTCAAAAAGAAGCAAAAGAGTGTGATATAAAAGGAGCGTTGCATGATAAAAAAAGGAATCATGGCGGTTATTATGTGTGTGATTTTTGTCTCAATATGCGGCTGTGGAAAGCAGGAGGTTTTCGGCAACGGAGAAAATATTTCAGAGGAAGAGAGTACCGCAAATACGGAAAGTGTGGAAGAATTGGGTATGCCTGATGAAGATTCCTTTGCTATATACCAGCGTTTTCTAGACGGTGAGGAATTCGTGTACTTCAGGGAGGCAGATCATTTTGAAGGTAAAGATCTTGACCTGCCTGTGGAAGCAGAGACACCATATGGGTTTGGGGATATATGCGGCATCATCAATCAGATAGGTGGCGGAAACGACACGATGGATGAGTTTGCCGATAACATTAGCTATGCCTATATTGATTGTGGAGCGGATGGAAATGTAGAGCTTGCATTGAAATTTCAAGATATTGATGCTTCACATTGGCTGGAGCATGTGACACTGATCATCAAGGACATGGACGGCAGACTGGAAATATGCTACATTATGCAGCCCTATTACAGGGAGAGCTGGGAGCTGGCCAACGTCTATGGAGTGGTGGACTATCACGTGGGAATAGGGACTGGCCTCTGGGGGAACCGGATGGAATATATAGGCGCTGACGGTGTCTGCCGTGTCGTATGGGATGTGTTTAGCGATATAAATACATATTGGTTTTTTGATCTACCGGAGGACTTCCCTTACGAAATACCGGAAAAAACTTGGATAGTGCTTAGTTCCGTTTCATTTGGGGAGCCTAGCCGGGATCCTGATTACCGCGATTATGATATGCTGTCCCTGGAGATGATAAATGGAGGTGGATCTGATGATGGTCAGGAGGATTCCGAAATAGATATTGATGATCTTTCCAGGGCAGTGATGGAGGTAACGGGAAAGGAGCTGTATTCCCTTGAGGAAATCCGAGCCTTGGCTGAAGCCAGAGAAGTCAAGCTGGGATTGACGGAGGAGATCAAAAACGGACCGGAGGTGGAATGGATTCCTTTTACTGGCACAATTAGAGTATATTGATTCATTTTTATTTGGAGGTTTTTCAAAAGAAACAGGTCTTTCGTTAGGTTGAAATTGCGAGAGACCTATTTTTTATGTTATACTTTTTGTGCACAGATTTCAGCAGGATAATTGGACACATCGGTCAGGATCCAAAGGAAAACACGGGCTGCGACATGCGGCAGAAAGCAGGAAAAATGGCGATCATAGGAATAGATCTTGGAACAACGAACAGCCTTGCCAGCGTGTGGAAGGATGGCAGAATTCAGCTGATACCCAATTCCTTTGGGGAATATCTGACGCCCTCTGTGGTCAGCTTCGGCGATGACGGAGAAGTTTTTGTGGGGA
Organism: Acetatifactor sp.; assembly: GCA_022511385.1. Taxonomy (GTDB): domain Bacteria; phylum Bacillota; class Clostridia; order Lachnospirales; family Lachnospiraceae; genus Acetatifactor. Next base: position 30,111 of record JAFLRN010000018.1, on the reverse strand, counting down.
AGATTGCCCGTGAAATGCTGGTTACAAGACCCGAGCGGACTTTTCGTGAGTTCAAGCGGGATATGGGAACTGACAAGCTGTATCGGGTGGGGGACAGAGAATACCGGCCAGAGGAACTTTCCGCCTTCGTGCTTCGGAGACTGAAGGAGGACGCGGAAGCCTTTTTGGGAGAACAAGTGACTGAGGCAGTCATCAGCGTTCCGGCTTATTTTAACGATGATAAGCGCTGCGCCACGAAAAGTGCGGGAAAGCTGGCTGGTCTGCAGGTGGAGCGGCTGATCAACGAGCCCTCGGCGGTGGCCTTGAAGCATCATGTTGACCAAAATGAAATGGAGAGGTTCATCATCTTTGACTTTGGCGGTGGAACGCTGGATGTTTCCCTGGTGGATGCCTTTGAAAACATGGTGGAGATACAGGCAGTGTCTGGCGATAATTTCCTGGGTGGAAAGGATTTCAACGAAAAGATTGCCGCATATTTCTATGAAAAAAATCATCTCGCGGCAGAGGGGCTTAGCCGGGAGGAGCAAGGAATCGTGTTGAAAGAGGCAGAGCAGCTTAAATGCAGGCTCTCGGAACAGGATTCCGCATCCATGACCGTCCTGCTTCAGGGCAGAGAATATACATTGGAGCTGTCCAATCAGGAGTTAATTCATATTTCCACGGATCTGTTTACCAGGATGCTAAAGCCCATTCAGAAAACACTCAATGATGCCTCAGCCGAATGGGAGGAGATCGATAAGATCATTTTGGTGGGTGGTTCCTCCAAAATGCCCACTGTGGCAAAATATATAAAGAGCATGTGCAGTGTGGAGGTGGCTGCGGATTCCAATCCGGATGAGAGCATTGCCATCGGCGTGGGCATGGCGGCCGCCATCAAGATGCGGACAGGCGAGGTGAAGGATGTGATTCTGTCGGACATCTGCCCTTTTTCCCTGGGTGTCGGTATCCTGGGAGACCGCTTCTCGCCTATTATCGAGAGAAATGAAACCCTTCCCACCAGCCGCACCCAGTATTACACAACGGTGAAGAATTATCAGAGTACTGTGAATTTTGATATTTATCAGGGAGAAAGCATGGTAGCCAGCGAAAATTTAAAGCTGGGCAGTTTTACGATGGCAAATATACCGCCGGCACCCAAAGGAGTCCCTGTTGTGGAGGTAACCTTTCTCTATGATATCAACGGTATTCTGGATATCAAGTGTGGGGACGGAAATCAGACAGTTCATAAGCTGATCGTCAACAAAAGCATGGGACTTACGGAGGAGGAACTGGAGAAAAGGCTTAAGGAGCTTGAGCAGACTACGATTCATACCAAGGATCAGGAGCAAAACAGATTCTTGATCGAGGAGGCCCAGCGGTTATACCAGGAATGCAATCCTCAGTACAGGGAGCGGATCAGGCAGCAGGTAGAAATTTTTGAAACCATGCTGGAGAGGGGAAGCGCCAGGGAGATTAGGGAGGCCTATGTGCGTCTGGCCATGTTTTTGCAGATGTTGGAGGCACATAAGATTAGCTTTCAGGAGTTTGATGAGTCCTTTTGGACCCAGGGTGAGGATGACGAGCCATAACTTGGAAAGGAACGAGGCTTGATTTTCGGAAAGGGTGGCGGAGAGACGGATGAGTGATTGGATCAATATTTGGGAAACCCTTGGAATTACATATACCTCCGATATCAGTGAGATCAAGCGTGCATATGCCAGACGGGCAAAGGAATGCCACCCGGAGGAGCATCCGGAGGAATTTCACAGGCTTCAGGAGGCCTATAAAGCTGCTCTGAGGCTGGCAAAAAGCAGTGCCATGCTTGTACCGCAGGCGGCGGAGGAAGAACTCAGTAGGCCGGAAATCATGAAAACCGTGGAAGTTGTGGAAGCGGAGCCTAAGGCGTTTGCTACAGCAGACAAGGAGAGGGCTGATATAGGGAATTCCGAAGCTGTTAATCCCGAAGCAGTGAATCCCGAAGCAGTGAATTCAGAACCTGTAAATCCAGAATCTGTGAATCCGGAACCTCCCAGAGAGGAATTGCCCACTGCCGCTTTCCAAAGCGCCAAGGAGGATGAAGCTCCGGAGTTCTCAAAAAATTATGATTTCACTGAGATCCGGGAGGAGGAAGAGAGACAGAAGGAACAGGCGTTGGCCGATTTCAGGAAGAAGCTGATGCGCATGATCTGGAATCCCTACGTCAGGAACAATGTGGAAGTCTGGAAATTTTTTATTCGCAGGCAGAAGATGGATGAGTTCTTTCAAAATCCGGGCTACCGGGCAGAATTTGTACGTCTTATGTATGAGGAGAGATTTGCAGGATGGCATCGGGATCAGATCCAATTTTTTCATGAATACCTCATGAAATTTCAAACGCCGAAATTCCCCTCTTTGGAACTTCAAACGGAGAAGTGGAACTGGCTGCTCCAGCATGCGGAGACGGACAGGAGCCTGTTGACCTCGCCGGGAACATCGGAGGAAAAGCAGAATTATTACAATATCAGTACTCAAAACAAGGACCTTCGCAGCGTGATTCAGGGGGAGCCCGGCCAGTTTTGGGAGGAGAGATATCTGGTCTGGTATCTGGATTACGCCGGGAAAAATGAGGACAGGCTGAAAAACCTATATAAGGATTGGGTGGACCGTCGGAAGATGCGCTTTGAATATGGAAGCGTGGAGCAGGATTTCTGGAAGAAATTTCAGTACATGGCCTGGAACCCCCATGTGAGGAACGATAGAAAGGCATGGGAGTATTTTTTCGGCCTGGAAGGCGTGAAGGAACTGTTTGGGATTTCGGAATTTCGAGCAGAATTTGTGCAGCGGGTCTGGCAGATGTGCTATGTGGGATGGAGTCGCAGGCAGATCGACTTTTTCAGGCAGTATATAGAAAGCCGTGCCGGGAATTCCAATGCTGTCACAGAGCTGCACCTGGAGAAATGGCAATGGCTGGATAAGAACAGGGTACGGTCCAGGTTGATCCGGGCAAAAGAAATATCGGATTATCGCGATGTCTATCGTCGGGATCTATTAAAGAACAGCCAGCTGGTGAACCAATATTTGACCTGGTATTGGGACTACGCCAGGCAAAACGAGGATAGCCTGTCCGTGCGCTGTAAACATTGGGATTCCGTGAGGAAGGAGCGCGTTTATGAAAGTAAGCTCGGAACTCTGTCAGCTTATTTGCTCATTATAGCATTTCTGATCATCCTGTTATTTGTAGCATTCTCCCTTGACAGTGCAAGTGACAGGACGCACTGGCAACAGAAGCTGTATGAGGAGATGCGGCAGGAGTGGTATGAGGAGCTGAATGTTCACGACGGCACATAATGGTAAAGTATCTCTGGTGGCGGTGGCAATGGAAATGGAGTCTCATTACATTATATTCTGAAAAGTTTCTTGTACAATACCTCTGCATCTGCTAAAATAAGCTAAAAAAGACAGCTAAATTTAGCTTAACTGTGGAGGTATTGTTATGGGGATTTCCTATCTGGAGAATCAAAAGTTATTCAAGCTGGATACACCAAACACCACTTACATCATCGGCATCGTAGACCAGGAGGGCTTCCTGGGGCATGTGTACTATGGCAGAAGGCTTCAGGAAGCACAGGGTGCAGAAGAGCTTCTGCGTACCCTGGAGGGCCCTTTCACGCCGGAGAAAAACAGCCGTGACAGATCCTCCTTTATGGACTGCTTCCCATGGGAGTATTCTTCCCATGGCGTGGGAGATTTCAGGGAGAGCAGCATTCGCATCAAGGATGAAAACGGCTGCAGCGCGGTGATGCTGACCTATTTATCCCATGAGATCTATAAAGGGAAACATCTCCTGCAGGGCTTGCCCGCAACCTTTGGCTCTGAGGACCAGGTGGAGACGCTGGAGATCACCTGTGAGGATAAGTGTCTTGGCCTTAGGGCGGTGCTGTCCTACAGCGTGTTTGAGGACACGGATGCCATTGCCCGCAGCGTCCGCTTTGAGAATGCAGGAAAGAGCGCTCTATGTCTGGAGAAGGCTATGAGCTGCTGTCTTGACATGGACAACAGGGGCTTTGAGGCCATCACTCTCCATGGCTCCTGGGCCAGGGAGCGCCGCATGGAGAGAAAGCCCATCGGACACGGCAAATTTTCCGTCTCCACTCTTCGGGGGGAGACTTCTCATCAGGAACACTGCTTTATGGCGCTTGTGACTCCCGGCGCGGACCAGGACAAGGGGGAGGCCTACGGCTTCCATCTTGTGTATTCCGGCAATTTCCTGATACAGGCGGAGGTCAACCAGTTTGACAGCGTGCGGGTGGTGGCAGGAATCAATCCTGAGGATTTCAGCTGGCGTCTTACGCCCGGAGAGACATTCCAGACTCCCGAGGTCATCCTCACCTACTCGGCGGAGGGATTGGGGGGCATGACAAAGAGTCTTCACGGACTGTACCGGAACCATCTGATCCGCAGCCCTTACCTACATAAAAAGCGCCCCATTCTCATCAACAACTGGGAGGCCACCTACTTTGACTTTGATGAGAAGAAGCTGCTGGACATTGCAAAGGAGAGCGCGGCCTTAGGCATTGAGATGCTGGTCATGGACGACGGCTGGTTCGGCAACCGCTATGACGACAACAGGGCCCTTGGCGACTGGCAGGTCAACGAGAATAAACTGAAGGGCGGCCTGGGCAGTCTGGTGGAAAAGGTGAATGCCCTGGGGATGAAGTTTGGCATCTGGTTTGAGCCGGAGATGATCTCAAAGGAATCTGAACTGTATAAGCAGCATCCGGATTGGGCCCTGGCTGTGCCCGGCAGGAAGCCAACCCTCGCCCGGAATCAGTATGTGCTGGACGTCAGCCGAAAGGAGGTCAGGGACTGTATCATGGAGCAGGTATTTGCAGTGCTCCACTCGGCTAACATAGAATATGTAAAATGGGATATGAACCGTCCCCTTACCGACCTGTACAGTGCATCGCTGCCCTCTGACAGACAGGGTGAACTGTATCACCGTTATGTATTGGGAATGTATGAGATGCAGGAGAGACTGATCACAGAGTTCCCCAACCTGCTGCTGGAGAACTGCAGCGGCGGCGGCGGACGTTTCGACCCGGGAATGCTGTATTACAGCCCCCAGATCTGGTGTTCCGACGATACGGATGCCATTGAACGCCTTGCCATCCAGGAGAGCACGGCCATGATCTATCCGCTGTCCACAATGGGCGCTCATGTAAGTGTCTGCCCCAACCACACTGTGGGCAGGAACACACCCTTTGAGACCAGAGGCTATGTGGCCCTGGCGGGAACCTTCGGCTATGAGCTGGATGTTACAAAGCTGAGCGATGAGGACAAGGCCCTGGTGCCCAGGCAGACGGCTATGTACCATAGATTCCACGACCTTGTGCGGGAGGGAGATTACTATCGTCTCAGCTCCTGGCAGGAGAACAAAAGCTACGACTGTTTTCAGGTAAACAGCCCTGACGGGAAGGAGAGTCTTGTGTTTTACACCCAGGTTCTGAACGAGCCCGCCCGGCATAGCCGTATCGTGCGGCTGAAAGGTCTGGAGGAAGGTGCCCGTTACCGCATTCATATGGTGAGCATGGAAGACGGAGAACTTACAAAGGACACCGGCAGAGAAGCTTCAGGAGAGGTTCTGATGTATGGCGGCCTGCGGCTGGAGCGGCTGTGGGGCGATTTCCGCAGTCAGATTTTCTGTCTGGAGCGGCTGTAGCAGGTTGTGAGGTGAGAAGAGATCAATGGCAAAAGCGGTAAAAATGGCTGACATTGCCAAACGGCTGGGCGTCAGTACAGTGACGGTCTCCAAGGCGCTCAGCGGACAGAAGGGCGTCAGCGAGGAGCTAAGGGAAAGGATCAAGGCGATAGCAGAGGAGCTTGGTTACAGATCTCCTGCGGCCAGTCAGGGCATGGGAAAAAGCCTGACTATCGGCGTGGTGGTGTCCGAGACCTATATTGGAAAATATGAGACCTTTTACTGGGAATTCTATCAAAAGATCATCACCGAGGCGGCCCGGAAGAGCTGTTTTGTGCTGCTGGAGGTGCTGCCGCTGGAGGCTGAGCAGGCGGAACCGGATATCAAGCTTCTGAAGGAGAACAAGATTGAAGGCTTAATAGTACTGGGCGGTCTGCGGAGCGGCTATCTGGCGGCCTTAAGGAACAGCTGCCAGGTGCCTGTTATCTATATGGACTTTTATAGCGGAAAGGTGGAGGAGGACAGCATTATCTCCAACAACTTTTACGGTTGCTATAAAATGACGAATTATCTCTTTGCCAACGGCCATAAAGAAATTGCATATGTTGGTACGCCCTTGGCCACGGACAGCATTACGGATCGTTACATGGGCTACTTAAAGTCCATGATGGAGCACGGTGCGGAGGTGAAGAAGGAGTGGGTGATCGAGGACAGGAATGAGCCCCGCAGATGCTTTGATCGGGTAACACTGCCCAAGGAGCTGCCAACGGCTTTTGTGTGTAACAACGACCAGACGGCCAGCATGGTGGTGCATGCTCTGAAGGAGCGCGGCGTGTCAGTACCGGAGCAGGCATCTGTGGTGGGCTATGATGATTACCTTCATCCGGGGCTGTGCAGCGTGGCGCTGACCACTTACGCTGTGGATATGGACCAGATGGCGAAGCGCGGCATTACGCTTTTGATCAGCAAAATCTGCGGCAGGGAATATCCAAGCGGCATCCAGGTGGTGGAGGGCTGGCTGGTAGAGCGGGATAGCGTCAAGGATTTGAATGGATAGGAAGTTCAGTCAGAAAAGAAAGCTGGAATGTAATAGAAAGGATGAAAGAGATATTTTGACAGGAGGTTTCGGTTTGAAAGCAGAAGAAATTTTAGCGGGCTATGTGAAGGAGGGGGAGCGTGTTATCCCACCCTGCGAAAAAAAGCTTCAGTACGAGGGAAGGATTGACTTTGAGGAAGAGGAGGGGCCTGTGTGGGTTTTCCCGGCTACTTATGTGAAGCTGCGTTTCCGGGGCAGTGCCCTCCGGGCAGTGGTGACAAACCAGCACGGTTACTGGGGAAACCACATGGGCTTTATACTGGACGACAAGGAAGGCAGAGCACCGCTTTCGGACAGCGGCATCACGGTGATTCCCATCGGGGAGAACCTGGGGCCGGGAGAGCATGAACTGTGCTTCTTTAAGCGTCAGGATTCCTGTCACCATGTGATCTTTCATGGATTTATCGGAGCTTCGGATTTTGAACTGTTGGATCCTCCACCCTTTCCAAACAGGCGGATGGAGGTGTACGGGGATTCCGTGTCCGCGGGGGAGGTCTCAGAGGCGGTGGAGTGCTGCGGACAGCCGGACCCGGAGCATAACGGCGAGTTTTCCAACAGCTATTATTCCTATTCCTGGCTGACGGCCAGAAAACTGGGAGCAAGGCTTCATGACATTGCCCAGGGAGGTGCTGCGCTGCTGGACGATACCGGCTGGTATTCCGGAGGCACCCGGGGGGAGGATGGCTCCGTTTCCGACCGTTACACGGGCATGGAGACAATCTATGATAAACTTCGGTACCACCTTCATTTTTCCGACGCAAAACAATGGAACTTTGAACTTTACAAGCCACATGTGGTGATCGTAGCCATCGGCCAAAATGACAGCAATCCTGAGGACTATATGGCGGCGGACTATGATGGTGATAAGGCGGCCCACTGGCGGGAGCGCTATGGGAAATTCCTGCTGACTCTGCGCGGACTTTATCCCCAGGCCCACATTATCTGCACCACTACCATTCTGGGCCATCACAGCAACTGGGACAGAGCCATTGACCAGGTGTGCAGCGAATTGAAGGATCCCAGAGTGCATCATTTCCTGTATTCCAAAAACGGCTGCGGAACCCCGGGACATATCCGCATTCCTGAGGCGGAGCAGATGGCGGAGGAACTCAGCACATATATTGAATCTTTGGGCGAAGATATCTGGAAGACGGTAGAGTAGGTCTGAATATTCCATTCAAACAATAGAATCCTGTCAGGGCAGGATTCTATTGTCAAGAATATTGGATTGATGACCGCTGAAGCGGGTGAGGAGGTATGGACATGATTTTAAGTTTGGAACCTGTACTGAAAGAGAACGTATGGGGAGGACAACGGCTGGTTACAGAGTTTCCTTACCATGCGGAAGGAGAGCACATTGGTGAGTGTTGGGCGATCAGCGCCCATCCGCACGGGGACGGCGTGGTCAAGGAGGGGGAGTATGCGGGAAAGACTCTCTCCTGGCTGTATAAAGAGCATAGAGAGCTGTTTGGCAATATTAATGCAGAGGAATTTCCGCTACTGATCAAAATCATAGACGCTCAGAGCGACTTAAGTATCCAGGTGCATCCTGACGACGCTTATGCGAGAGAGCACGAGGGCGTGCCCTACGGCAAGACGGAGTGCTGGTATGTAATGGACTGCCCGGAAAATGCAGCCCTTGTCATTGGGCATCACGCTAAGACCCGTCAGGAGCTGGCGGACATGATCGCCCAGGATAAATATGAGGAGCTGATCCGGCAGGTGCCGGTGAAGAAGGGTGACTTTCTTCAGATCGACCCAGGTACAGTCCATGCTATCAAGGGAGGATTTCTGATCCTGGAGACCCAGCAGAGCAGCGACATCACCTATCGTGTGTACGATTACGGAAGACTGGTGGACGGAAAGCCCAGACAGCTGCATGTGCAGCAGAGTATTGACGTGATCACTGTGCCCGACGAGGCGGACACAAAGGCTCTGCGGCATACGGACGGTCTGCCGGAAAATCAGCTGAACCTGTTGGAGGAATGTGCCCATTACAGGGTTTGGAAGCTGAACCTTAGCGGAAACCTCAGCCTGCCGCAGGACTATCCCTTCCTGATCCTCAGCATTCTGGAGGGAAAGGGAACAGTGGACGGAAAGCCTGTTGAAAAAGGAGCGCATCTGCTGATTACAAGCGGACATGGAACTATCGCCATAGAGGGAGAGCTGGAGGCGATTCTGTCCACCGTTGGTCGGGAAGGCTAATTCTTATTGTCGGGAAAGGAAAGGTTTGTATGGTACCCAAGGATCCTGTTATGCTCCTCAGCTTTGTGAATTTAAAACTGCGGGATTACTATAAAAATCTGGATGCTCTCTGTGAGGACCTGGATGTGGACAGACAGGAGATTACAGAAAAGCTGGCATCCATCAGTTATCACTACGATGAAGGAAAGAATCAGTTTGTGTAGCGCAGGCAGCGGAGAAAGGAATATACGGCAGGGCCCGGAGGCGAAGAAAGGACTGCGCTGCGAGATCTGTACCGGCTGTGGTCTCTGTCCCGGAATCATTTCAAAGAGCAGCGGGGCAGGCGGTCTGCATGTGCTGGCTGAGAATGTGCTCCAGGGAGGCAGTGTGCCCATAGCTGGCAGCAGGCGCCTGGCTGTGGCGGACATAGGAACCACTACGGTTGCCATGCTTCTCTATGACCGAAAGGGAGAAGTAGCTGACCGATATGTGGCATTGAATCCCCAGGCGGCTTACGGAGCGGACGTGATTTCCCGGATCCGCGAGGCAGAGGATCCTGAAGCGGCAGGGGCTATGCACGGACAGATCAGACAGGTGCTGGAGCAGGGCCTTGAGCGTTTCCGTAGGCTTTTGGAGGATGGAGAGACTTTGTATCTGGTTCTGGCTGCAAATACTACCATGACTTATCTGTTGATGGGATGGGATGCCGCTGAGCTGGGCAGGGCTCCTTTTCGGGCATCCAGGCTGTCCGGGGCAGAAACGGAAATAGGGGGCGCACCATGCTTTATATTTCCGGGACTATCGGCCTTTGTGGGCGGAGATATCGTGGCCGGGATCATGGCCTGCGGCATGTGTGAGAGGGAGGAACTGACTTTGCTCATAGACCTTGGCACCAACGGCGAGATGGTGCTGGGCAGCAGCAAAAGGCGGATTGCTTGTGCCACTGCGGCGGGACCGGCCTTTGAGGGCGGCGTAAACAGGGGTGTTTGGGGATCCGATATGATCAGCCTGTTAGCCAGGCTCAGGCAGGAAGGAATCCTGGACGAGACAGGACTTCTGGCGGAGCCCTATTTTGAGAAGGGTATCCGCATCGGCAATGTGACGGTTACCCAGGAGGCAGTGCGCAGCGTACAGTTGGCCAAGGGAGCCATTGCGGCAGGAATTGAGATTCTGTTGGACCGTTTCGGCGTGGGATCTGAGGCGGTGGAGAGGGTTGTTCTGGCCGGCGGCTTTGGCTATTTTCTGCGTCCGGAGGCGGCTGCCGCCATAGGTCTTCTGCCGGAAGAGCTGGCAGAAAAAGCAGTGGCCGGCGGCAATACCGCTCTGTCGGGAGCGCTTCTTGCAGGGCGGCAGATTTTGGCGGAAGGCGGACATACGGACCTGGTCAGACGGCTGACAGAGACAGCTCTGCGCACGGAGGTTCTGAACCTGGCTGAGGAGCCGGAATTTGAGAACCGGTATGTGAAGCTGATGAATCTTCAGGCGCTTGACTCAGCCCGTAACCTGCAGTAATCATGGTATAATGACCTTATTCGAGGCATGGAACGGCCGAATGATAAAGGAAGTAGAAACATGAAACAGATTGTAATGCGTTACCTCAAGCCCTATTTTCCAAGAATGGGCGTGGGATTTGTGATCAAGTTTATCGGCACGATCATGGATTTGGGCATTCCTTATATCCTTGCATATATTATTGACACTGTGATCCCCCTGGAAGACAGGGGGCTTGTTCTTCGTTGGGGCAGTGTGATGGTAATGTGTTCCCTGCTGGCGGTGTCCTTTAATATTACAGCCAACCGAATGGCATCCAAGGTTGCCAGCGATGCCACAGAGAGCATCCGTCATGACCTGTTTGCCAAGACCATGGGCCTTTCCAATGCCAGGACGGACTATTTCACAAAACCTTCCCTGATCTCCCGAATGACATCGGATACCTACAACATGCACCAGATGCTGGGCAGGATGCAGCGTCTGGGTGTCAGAGCACCCATTCTGCTGATCGGCGGGCTCTGCGTCACCTTTACCCTGGATCCGATGATGGCTTGCGTGCTGTTGGCGGTGCTGCCGCTGCTGGGCGTCATCACGGTGTATGTGTCCAAGCGAAGCATTCCTATGTACGGCGGTCTTCAGGAGGCAAATGACCGCTTTGTGCGGATGGTTCGGGAGGATATCTCCGGCATCCGGGTCATCAAGGCCCTGTCCAAAACGGATTATGAGACAGGTAAATTCCGCGACATCAACCGGGAGGTGGTGGAAAGGGAGCGAAGAAACGGCATGGTGATGGCTGTGATCGATCCTTCCATGAACATTCTGTTAAACCTGGGGCTTGTGGGAGTGATCCTTGTGGGGGCTTGGCGTGTGCATGTGGGCATCTCCGAGGTGGGAAAGATCCTGGCCTTTACCACCTATTTTACCATTATTCTGAATGCGATGATGTCGCTGGCGAAGATGTTTACCGTTATGTCCAAGGCCATCGCCTCTGGAAACCGTATCTGGGAGGTGCTGGAGAGCGAGGAAGGCATGGAGGCGCTGGAGACATCTGAGGCGGCAGAACTGACTGGGGAAACGGCGCATGCTAGTGCTGTAGACGCTGCTGCCGCAGGGTTGGAGATTGGGGAAAAGGATGCCTTGGGTAATGAAGCTGCTTTGGAGCAAGCTTCTGGTATTGACGGACAGTCAGATATTGAGATCTGTTTTGATCATGTTAGTTTTTCTTATCTGAAAAATGGGGATCCCAATATAAAGGATTTATCCTTCCGCATCAAAAAGGGGGAGACGCTGGGTATCATCGGTGAGATCGGCTCGGGAAAGTCCACCATCATCAATCTCCTGATGCGCCTGTATGACGCGGATCAGGGCAGAGTGCTGGTAGCAGGCCGGGATGTGCGCAGCTATGAGCCCGGGGAGTTTAAGAAGAAATTCGGGGTGGTGTTTCAGAATGATACCATCTTTGAGGATACCATTGCAGGAAATGTAACATTGGGTAGAGAGATGAACCGGGAGCAGATCCGGGAAGCTCTTGTTCATGCCCAGGCAGGAGAGTTTGTGGAGAACAGGGATGACAAAGAGGCAGAGGCCCTGAGCATTAAGGGCGCCAATTTAAGCGGCGGTCAGAAGCAGAGGGTGTTGATCGCAAGGGCGCTGGCGGCAAAGCCGGAGATTCTGATTTTGGACGATTCATCCAGCGCCCTGGACTATCGGACGGACGCCAGGCTGCGGCAGGATATTCGGGAGCATTTCCGAGATACCACCCTTGTTATCGTAGCTCAGCGTGTCAGCTCTATTCGGTCAGCGGACCACATTCTGGTGCTGGAGGACGGTTCGCCCATCGGCTACGGCACACATGAGGCACTCATGAGGAACTGTGAACTGTACAGAGAGATCGCAAGAAGTCAGATGGGAGACGGAGGGGAAGAGGAGGTGCCGGTATGAGCAGGAAAGAATTGAAATCAGATGCATCCGTCAGGCGATATTCGGGGAGAACAATCCGTAACCTGTGCAAATATATGCTGCAATATAAATGGATGCTGGGCCTGGCATTCCTCTGTACATTGGGCAGCAATCTGTTTGCCCTGATCGGCCCCAAGCTGACCGGATTATGTATCGGCGCCATAGAGGCCGGAAAGGGGAAGGTGGATTTTGGCGCGGTGGGGTACTATGCAGCCTGGATGGCTGGATTTTATGTGATCAGCGCGGCAATGTCCTATGGCCTTCAGGTGCTGATGCTGACAATCAGCCGGAAGGTGGTGTACAGGATGCGGCAGGATGTGTTCGAGAAGCTGATGACCCTGCCGGTGGGGTACTTTGATGTGCACCAGACGGGCGATATTATCAGCCGTATCTCCTACGACATTGATACGGTGAATGCTTCACTTTCCAACGATCTGGTACAGCTTCTGACCACAGTGATCACAGTGGTGGGAGCGCTGGTGATGATGCTCACCATATCACCCCGGCTGGTGTTGGTGTTTGCCTTTACAGTGCCTTTGTCCCTTTTGACAACAAGGTATATCACGGGAAAGACAAGACCCCTGTTTCGGATGCGCTCCGCAAAGTTGGGGGAGATGAACGGCTTTGTGGAGGAGATGATCACCGGACAGAAAACACTGAAGGCATACGGCAGGGAGGCATATACCCAGGGGCGATTTGACGGAAAGAACAAGGAGGCGGTTGATGCCTATTATCGGGCAGAGTATTTCGGCAGCATCGTGGGTCCCTGCGTGAACTTTATCAACAACCTGTCTCTGTCCCTGATCAGCGTGTTTGGGGCTCTCTTGTATCTGGCAGGGCACATGAGCATAGGGGATATTTCTTCTTTTGTGCTGTACTCCCGGAAGTTTTCCGGACCGATCAACGAGGCGGCCAATATTTTCGGCGAGCTCCAGTCTTCGCTGGCAGCGGCTGAGAGGGTGTTCCGGCTGCTGGAGGAGGAGCCGGAGCCTGTGGATGGGGAGGCGGCTGAGGAGCTTGCCAATGTACGGGGGGATGTGCGGCTTCAGCATGTGAGTTTTGGGTATACGCCCGGGAAGACGGTAATTCACGACTTAAGCTTCCGTGCGGAACCTGGGAAGCTGATTGCCATCGTGGGTCCCACAGGGGCTGGGAAGACCACATTGATCAACCTTCTGATGCGGTTCTACGATCCTGACAGTGGGAAGATCCTTGTGGACGGCCGACAGGCGGATAGCTTCACCAGACGAAGTCTGCGGCAGGCCTATGCTATGGTGCTCCAGGATACCTGGCTGTTTTACGGGAGCATTTATGAAAATCTCGCTTACGGAAAGGCGGGAGCCGCAAAGGAGGAGGTGGAGGCGGTGGCAAAGGCCGCTCACATCCATTCCTTTATCAAGCGGCTGCCCCAGGGTTACGACACCATCCTCACGGATGAGGGCACAAACATTTCAAAGGGCCAGAAACAGCTGCTCACCATTGCCAGGGCTATGTTGCTGGATGCCAGGATGCTGATCCTGGACGAAGCCACCTCCAACGTGGACACCAGGACTGAGCGTCAGATCCAGAGGGCCATGTTGAAGCTGATGGAGGGAAAGACCTGCTTTGTGATTGCCCATAGGCTGTCCACCATTGAACATGCGGATCTGATCCTGGTGGTGAACGACGGCGAGGTGGTGGAGCAGGGCACCCACCGGGAACTGATGGAGCGCGGCGGTGTGTACAGAAGATTATATAATGCGCAGTTTGAGTAAGAGGCATGCGAGAAGAAGGACATTTTCCGGAATAATAAAAAAGCGGCCATACAAGAATGGTCGCTTTTATTCTACTCCGTCTATCAGAAATTCATAGCTTACATGAAATACGGTGGCAAAAGCCTGAATTTCAATGTCTGATACGTATCGTTTATTATTCTCAATTCTGGTAATCACATTTTTATCTATATCATAACCGGCTAATTGAAGTCTGCGCGCTAAATCCCTTTGAGATAGACCGTGTAATCGCCGCAGTTCGATCAGGCGTTGACCGATTAAGTTTTTCCTGCCGGATAAAGAGGTTGGTTTTGGCATAAGTATAATTCCTTTACTAATGCATTTCCTGAGTTGTCTCACTTTTACAACCGATTGTATTATGAATAAGGTATAAAATCGGTTGTAAAAGTGAGACAAACTAAATTGTTGTACACGAAAATATAAATCATATAAAAATATGGGAAATAATTGATCATAGAGGTCAAAAGGAGAGCCAAAAAGATGAAACGAATTTTTACTGATGCAGAACAAGAACGTATGATAATATTTACAGCAAAGATATATTATGAGTTTATGAAAGAAGATCCGCGCTTTAAGATAGATAATATTCCGGAAATTGATGTTAAGAAGGTCATTAAAGAATGGTTATCTGCGATGAGTGACAGTGACCTGCAAGTGCAGTTTGGAAAAGCATGTGTAATGGAACTGGAGAAAACAATAGATCAGGCGGTAAAAGAGGATTATTGATAGAAGATATTGAGTATCTCGTTTTTCAAATATTAGCACAGTAAAATATTTTGGTCAAGATATTTACTATGACAGAGTTTTTGGAAGAAGATATATGTTATCGAAGAAATATATTGTATCCCTGTTATGAAAATAGCGGGGATTTTTTAATTTATAGCTTAACCGTTCAAGGGCAGCGTGGGGTGACACTTGGTATGAAAAAATGAACAATAGCAATCTTGCTGTTGGATTTGATGGCAGGATTGCCTTTTTAGGTTTATGGGAACAGCAAGGGGTGCAACCGGAGTGTTCCAATAACATATATTTCCTTATTTTCGATGACACAGATGCTCTTTGTCTGTAATACACTATGATCACTGGTAAAAAAGCGAAGGAGGGAATATCATTGTTGGAAATGGGGACAAACAGTACAGAAGTTGGTGACAGGATCATGGTAGTTGGAGTGGGCGATGTGGGCAGTCAATCCATAAACAGAATGATCGACAAAGGAATTGAAGATATAGAGTTTATCGGAGTCAATACAGACAATTTGGCTCTGCAACACTGTAAGGCTCCCGTACGGCTGCAGATCGGCGGAAGGCTCACCGGGGGATTGATGGAAACAAGCCCCAGGATGGGAGAAAAAGCAGCTGAGGAAAGTGCAGAGGATATTTGTGCAGCCCTGAGAGGAGCTTACATGGTGTTTGTCATCTGCAGTATGGGAGGTAATACAGAAACTGGCGCGACTCCTGTAATAGCGCGGCTGGCTAAGGACATGGGTATCTTGACTGTGGGGATTGTGACAACTCCCTTTTCTTTTGAGGGGAAAGAATGCTTAACATGTGCCGGAAGGGGAGTTAAGCACATGAAAGCGCACGTGAATACATTGATTGTGTTTGACGGTGACAGATTTCTGCAGAGTGTGGATAAAGCTGTCAGCAAGTCAGATGCTTTCGGGGAGATGCACAGAGTACTGTTACAGACGGTACAGGGAATTAGGGATATGATTCATGAGTATTGTATCGCCAGTTTGGACTTAATAGACTTAAATATAGTCATGAGACCTAAAGGTATGGCTCAAGTGGGGTTCGGCGCAGGACGGGGAAGGAAGAAAATTTTGGACGCGGTACGAATGGCGACGGAAGGTTTCGACGGTACGGTATCCTCTGCTGATATTGCTCATATCATTATTTACGTGTCAGGTGATATCACATTAGCAGATGCAGATCACGCTATGAATCATATACAAAAGGCAGCGGGAAAGGAGGCCAATATTCTTTGGGGTCTCCGAATCGATGACTCTGAAGCGGATTGCTGTACAGTGATGATGATTGTGAAGATTCAAAGTGAAGGATGCCATGAGCAATTGAGTGCTTTTTCATTGAGTGTTTTTTCAATGACATAGCTTTGGGGTAAGCATGGTATACTGTGTTTTTAGTTTAAGCGGTTTTCGAGAGGAGGTAGATGAAGTGCAAAAACTCAAGATGGAATTCAAGTTCTTAAATACACCAAAATTCAGCTATGAATATGAGAATGAGGTAAATGTCCTCGGAAGGAAGCTGGTTCACATAGGGGAGGGCATTTACATATTTGAGAGACCGTTCGTCAGCGATGAACTGAGCTTCGAGCAATTCACGGAAATGCTTAAGGACTATAAAGATATTGCATTTATCCGTTTTTATGAATGTTCGTATTCCTCCGGAAATGAGGGGAAATGGATCGTTCCTTTCGCCCTGTCGGCAACGCACAGACGTCATTCTTTCGGCGTGTACAGGGGGCTGTCTGCTGACGAAGTCGTGGAATATATAGCAAGATTCAGTATTTCTGATTCTATGAAAAGGATCATCAATCATATTGCGGAAAATTATCTTGAACCGGATAAGGAGTTTGATGCGATAATTTTTGAGGTAATATACTGCAATCAGAACGAGTACAGCGACGATTTCTTTTCCGGCGGCAGACCTGTTGACAGCGAGTGCACACATTTGCTTGATTTTAAGTACGATACGGAAGATGAGAGGTACGTGCTCGTCAATGGTTTCGTGGGAAGAAAAATCCTTGATGGGATATATTACTTTGACGATGCCATTTTGTCAGTCGGCGGTAAAGAGGCTTCTGTTTGGGGAGCGGCCTCTGATTTTAAAATTAAGGCAAAAAGGTTATGTTCAGAAGCATTACAGCCTGGTGACTTTGACGAGAATATTGCGTTTATAGGAGAACAAATGTGGGGTAGTGGCGGCGTTTACATACCTTATTTGGGCTGTAGCATATACTACATGGCATTTGGCGACAATGCCATTGATGTTCTTTGCAGACTTTACAAAAATTTGTCCGGCTATGAAATGAAGGTCATGAAAAAGGACGCTGCTTCGGAAAGAAATGAGCATCTTACTGTTGATGAGGTTGAGGCCATTCTGACTGATATTGATAGAAGAGAAGGCAGAAGACAACCTGTCAAGCGCAAGATACCCGAAGGCGCTTGCGAATTGATTGAGGGTATGGGATTTCACAATCTGGATGTCAGATGCAAGTTGCTGTTCCAGGAAATCAATAAAAGTGATGACACAAATTCCCGTGGATTTTTCAGGTATGACGTCACTTATATCATGGATGAAAAAATTTATCTGATAAACTGTCTTGGTGAAAAAGAAGAAAGGCACACATTGAGCCTGCGGATGGTCAAAGAGTTATCCGTCAGATATAAGGACAGACTGTTTGACGACGTTGAAGAGGATATCGTGCAAGTTATCATTGATAATGGGAACGCTGAGGAAAGGATTCTTGGCAAAGAGGGTTACAATGACTATCTAAAGTTTGTCACAAAGCGATGGTGAGGATGGTCATCCTTTGCTGTTTTCAGTAAGATATTTCAGGAAAGAGGAAACCGCATTTACCTGTTCGTCATTGAGAGTGTCAATCATTTCCAGAACCTGCTTTTTTGCTAACGAAATACCTTGCGTGGAAAAAATCTCCCCTTCTCCATTTTCTAACCAACTCTTATTGACATGAAAGACATTCTCAATGAGCAGCAGAATCCTGTCCGGGGGATTGACCTTGCCCTGGACAATCCTTGAAAAATAACCGGGATCCAAATTAATTTTCTTTGCAAATTGGCGTTGGGATATATCAAGTTCACTTAATAGAATTCTTAACCGTTCACTAATCATCATGACCACTCCTGTGAAAGTAGGATATCAAATTGTGTTGCCTATGTCAATGCTAACAGAAATTGAGGAACTGAAAATAACGGAAATAATCGCCTTGATAAATTGCTATAGGCAATATATAGTATTGCTAAAAGCAACTAACGAGAGGAAAAAGAATGACTAAGGATCAAGAGAACCTGAAAGCTGATATTGAAAGGCTTGATGATGAAACCAGTCTTGAAAAAATAAGGATTTTTGTCATGGGAATGTTGGCCCAGCAGAGGATAGACAGGCTGCTGTATAAACAACATAGTACAGAAACGAAAATGTCTGTAAGTACAACGAATCATGAGTCAGGAAGTTTTTCTGATGAGTGAATTGCAAATGAGATAATTTCGATGACATAAAGGCGATTTGTGTCTGTTATACTGACGGAGGATTGGCATAAAAAATTCAAATCAACAGTTTTGGGGCAGGAATATCCGGGACTGTGGCAATTCTCAGTAAGCATACATAGGAGGTGGATATTTATAGACTAAAATGATAAACTATCGAAAAATATCGAGAAGCCAGATGCGGAAGGAGGTGAAATAATGGCATTGGGAAAAGGCTGTATTTATAAAAACAGCTGCAAGCAATTTGGCCGTGAAACATTTTACTATAAATGTGACTATTGTGATAATGATTTAAATTGGAGGAACTGTAAGCACATTCCCGGCTATAGGCCGCTCCAGCAAAATAATGGGAATAATGGGAATAATGGGAATAATGGGAATAGCAAGGGAGGCTCCCTGGGGGCTTTGATTGTTGTAGGTATTATAATATATTTTTTATGGAAACATTTTGCTTGATCTGTTTCCTTATTTCCGGCAGAAACAAAAAGCAGTACAGGAAGGATAAATGACATGGCTACAATACATCTGGGTTTTTTAGAAAAGGCCATTAAGGGAGGCGCTAACGTAGCTTTCAAAGGCATGGCTAAGAAGGAAATGGCCGATATGCGGAAAAGCGTAAAAGAAATTCAGGATCCTGTTGAAAGGCAGAAGCAGATGGAAAGCCTGAAGGTGGCTGAAAAGATAATGGATTTCCATTTAAAATATTCGATATCGCCTAAGCTGTGTTGTCTGATAGGAGCGGGTTCCGATGTGAATGTCGATACAGTAACACAAATCTGCCATAACTGGGCTGATGGGCTGCTGCATGAAAATGTTTCGGAAGTATTTTGCACTATGTTTTTTAATGAAAACTATTTGGCTGTAAGAGAAGAACTGGATTCGGAAACATTGGATATTCTTCGGAAAGCAGAAAATACTTTCCTGACTTCGGAATATGTGACCCAATGGTACGCGAATTTCCGGGACATTAAGTATTGACAAGTTTTGACAAGGGGCTGTGAAAAAATCCCATGAGAAGAACGCTTTCAGGTTTCCTGCCTGGAGGCGTTCTTAAAAATGCAGAAAAAAGAAAACTGCTCCTTATCAAGGAAGAAGGGATTAAAACAATGTTAAAAGTGATACCTTATTCTGTGTTGCATGTAATCTATCTTTATCTGATGTATTTTAATATGACCTATTTTTCCGCATGTTCTTATAAGGACAGTATCGGCAATCTAAAAATAAAGTCGCTCAACGGCTTTTTGCTTGGTTTCTTTGTATGGTTGTCCGGACTGGGAGATTTGCTCTATAAATTGGTCAGGAAACTAGGATATATGGTTGCCGGATTTTTGCCCGTTAAGATAGAAATTAGGGAGAAACTGGCGATTTCTCTGGATATGATATTTTTTGGTCTGACATCCTTTGGTCTGACTGCTGTTTACGGCAGCTTTATAGAAAAATGTGAATTGTGGCAGGAGCTGGCGGAGACCTGGGCGGAATCCCTGAGCGGATATGCGGCGGGAATAGCGGCATCTTTTCTTTTTTATTGTATTATCTACGGTTTTTTCGGAACCGGATCCAGAATCGCATCTACTTCGTTGAGTCGTTTTTTTCAAAAAGGGAAGGACGCCTGCGCAGAGAGAGCGGAAGAAGAGGAGATAGAGACGGGAACCGGTATCGCGCTGATCAAAGATGTGGTCATACAGGAATATCAAAATCAGGTGCTCTCTCAAAATGGCGGGGAAAAGTCAAAGTACTCACGCTACATAAAGAACGGTGCCTATAAATCCATGGAGGTTTTACTTGGCCGATTGGAAGAGTTCACGCATCTGTTTGTGGGACTGAAAAAGATAATACCCACCGTTATGGCTGGTTTTATATGCACGGCGGCCTGCGCGGTCCTGGCTGGATTGGGGAGGCTGGAACTCAGCGTAGATGCCTTCTGGAGCGACTTGCTGCCCTTAGGGGAGATTCTTGAGCTTTTAAAAGAAATGATTTTTACCATCCTTACAGTTTTTGGGGTAAAGACGCTTTTTGAACTGTTATTAAAGTATGCGTCGCCCAAGAGCTTCAGCAATAAGATTTTTGAGGGTGCAGCTGCGATGGGGCATAAAGCGGCGGATAAGCTGGAAGAGAGAAGGGAAAAAGCGCTGGCTTCCGATAAGATCATCCGTTCTGTAGAATATCAGGAGAGCATGTACACAAAATCGGATTCTGATATGTATCAATCGGTGGAGCCCGCTTTGCTGCTGGATATGGTCATGGAGATAAATTGTCCTAATGTGAGCTATGATCCTCAGAGCATGCAAATTAGTTTTACATCACAAGAACTGAAAAAGGTATACCCGCTGTGCCGTGCAGTAAGAATGAAGAATCAGGTGGCTCTGCAGTGGACCGCACGCAGCGAGCTTTTAAAGATGTATGAACAGGAAGTATTTCATAGAGAACAGAATAACAAAAAAGGTTTGACGCATTACTTTGACGCCGCTGGCGGCCCCACTGCAGGCAATATAAATATTCAGCCGCAAACGGAAGAGAAAGGCCCCGAGCGTTTCACGAAAGATCAAATTCAGGCGGTACAGAGATTTTTGGAAAACAGGGTGCAGGAATGCCTGGACATGGAAGCGCAGTTAAATAGGAAATAAGGAACCTGTGGGTGGTTTAAGTACCGTGAATGGCGGGCTCTGTGTTGGGTAACTGCACAGAGCCTGTTTATCTGGTTTTTTCATATATGTGGAGTTTTAAATAAAACGGACCAGGAGGACAAAAGAAATGGATAAAAACATATGCAGGCTGATGGGACAGAATATATATTTGTCCATTCTAAGAGATGACGAGTATGCCGTGGAAAAATATATTGAATGGATGTCAAATGAAACAACAGCCATGTACATAGAAAAAAACGGAGATATAGTTGATGTTACGCATATGCCAGGCTGGATTAATGACAATTCGGTCATGCGTATGGGTATCGTATATAAGGAAACGGATCAATTGATCGGCTATTGTCATATAGACCACAGAAAACGGGACTTTGTCGCATGGTTGTCCGTCAATATCGGCGAAGTCAGTATGCGGGGGAAAGGTATCGGTAAGGAAGTCATATCAGTTCTTTGCCGGTTCTGCTTTCATGAATTAGGCGTCAACAGTATTCACGCGGATGTGCTTGAAACCAATGAAAGAAGCAGAAGGTGCTTTGAGAGTGTAGGATTCCGGAAATCAGGGATATATCGCGGACATGGCTTCCACAATGGTGAATTTCACAACTGGATTCACATGGATATGCTTGCGTCCGAATGGAAAACAATGTATTGTTAATTTCTATATTTTCGAGGACAAACAAAAGGCAAAGGTATGTTATGGTTATTGTATTCAGTTTTATAGGCAAAAACAGTACAGACAGGGATAGCTAAAAGAGAATAGAAGCTGTCAGGAAACTGGGAAGGACAGAATAAAATGGGTAAAAGAAACAGACTGATCGTTTACAGCAGTAAGAAAATCACGCTGACAGAGCAGGAAAAAGAGGAGCTTGAGTATAGGCTTGCCAGGGAAATGGAGAAGCGCAAGCGAGACAGTATGTGCGGTGGAATTGACGAACGGGGCAATTATACCAGGCTTCATGACAGAATTTAGATGCAGTTAATTCGGTATAGAGAGGTGGTATTATGAAGCTTTATATAAGCGACCTGCATTTTGGACATGCACAAGCAATTCAGTTTGACCAACGTCCCTTTGTGGATAGGGATGAGATGGATCGAGTTATGATAGAGTGTTGGAATTTCAGGGTAGATACAGATGATGATGTGTATATTGTAGGAGATTTCTGCTTTAAGTGCGACAGGACTCCTGACTGGTATCTGAGCCGGCTTAAGGGGCATAAGCATCTGGTCGTGGGCAATCACGATAAGGTTACGCTGGACTGCAGGGAGGCGGCAAAGTATCTGGAAAGCGTTGATAAAATGATGCATGTGACAGACGCCGGGAAGCAGATCTGTCTATGCCATTACCCTATCGCTGACTGGTATGGGAGCTGGCATGGCTCCTGGCACATCTATGGGCATATTCACGGTCATAAGAACGATGTGTACCAGTTTATGAATACCCGGGAGCACGCTCTGAATGCATCAGCCTGCATCAACAATTATACTCCGGCTTCCATCAGTGAGTTGATTCGCAATAACAAGGCTTTTCGGGAACGGCCATGAAATCAAATACCCCGCAGCAGAGGTGACGTGAAAATGAGTATTTTCGGTGACATAGGTTCTTGGATGTATGTTATACTGAAAGCACAGTGACAAAAGAAAGGGTGCATTGAAAAGAAATGAGTGGAATCGGAAAATCCGCTATGCGTGGGGAATTGGAGAATTGCAGGAAAAGGGTCACGGATATGATAAGCCATTATCTGCGCGAAGATAAGGGCAGGGGCAGGATGGGAGCATTGAAGTTTTTGAAGGATCTGTATATATGTGACATGGCTGTCTCCAGCAAATCCCGCAAAGGATACCCTGCTTTCATGGAATATGTGGATGAGCAGTTTCTGACTGTGGATGAAGAGGTCTTAAGTTACTTTGACTGCAAGAAAAACATGGATGCCTTTTTTGAATGGGAGAACAAACTTCTCTATCAAAAAGCCTATGACGAAAGCTTTGGATTTCCGCTGTTTTTGCTTTTACAGAAAGCGCGGACGGTAAAAGATACGGCAATGGTGCGATATCTGACCCAGGCAAATTTCGATGAAGATTTCACGGAGGAAGGAGCGGATGATGAGGCGCAGAAAAAGAAGGCGGACGCTTACCTGGAGTGGATTCAAAGCATCGCTTTTTTTGAAATCTGTGTCAGGGAATATGATAAAGAAGTCAGTCGGATGATGCACTGTATAGATGAAGAGGCGTCCCAGAAAACCTCTGAATATGAGGATTTGAAAAACCGCATTGAAACAATGGATAAAGTATTTCAGACATTGGATGTAGGTAGGTTACAGGAGTGGGAGCAGGAGACGCAACAGTTGTTTTTTATATGGCTGAAGCGTGTTAATAAACTATATTATGGGAGTTTTTTCTTAACATACTGCGTTGAATTGATCCAGGATTTTTTTGCGTCACTGAGATTGCTGGTTCTGATCGAATATGTGAATGTAAATACCACTATAAGGAAGGGTACAGACGATGAGAGGATTACGCTCAGAGACAGCGAGTATCGGATCGCATATGAAGAAGCCATGTTTTGGGAAAAGACTGTGGATCGGTGGCTTCAGAATGAAAACGGAGTAAAATTTGCTCACAATTGTTTTGCCATGATGGACACATGGAATCGTAATCGTGCCGATCATTATAAGACGCTGAACAGAGTGGCGGGCCGGGTCTTACCGCTGAATAATACACAGACGGGAAGGTTTGAGTCACAGGCGTATTTTCATGATGCGCTGAAGGAGTACATCAGCATTATGGAAAACCGCTATATGGATATAATCCAGGGCAAAAAAATCAGTCCAAAACAGAGGGAAAAGATGCGGGAGGAGATGAAACTGGAGAAAGACAGACTTCAAGAGATATGGGCGCAGTTGGCGATACCTATATGGAGAGAGATGGATAGGGAAGGCACATGAAAAGAGTATATAGAGTTTCATGCTTTCAGAGAAGCTGCGGACGGATATCTGAACGGTTTAGGAGGCAGGCGTCAGGAATTTTCATAATGATGGAAAAAGGGTTAGGAAATGAAAAATGAGTACATTAATGAATTAAATGCATTGATACCGTCTGAATATGTAAGGAATTATGTGTTGGAGATGGGATGGGTTTTTACGGATGAACAAAAAGCAGTGCTTCTGGTACATGGCGATCTATCCCTGCAAGAACAGTGCTCCCGCCTTCAGGCTCTGCAAAAAAACACTGCAGACCGGAGTCTTAAAGAACGGATCGCAAAGTATCTGAATGGCGAAGATTTGAAATTGCAGGCCTTTAAAGAGAATAGCGATAAGACGTGCATCTATATTCTGGAGGTAAAAAAAAAGATAACTCATATCCGAGCATATTGCCCGATGAATATTTCTTTGATTTCAATTTGGCTTATGGATGCGGACGGGAAACAAACCTGCCTTTCGTGATTGAAAAGTATCCTGTTGAAGTCCCAGGGATCGGCAGCCCACGCAGTCTTTATACGACCTTGCTGGAATTTAACGAAGACGGAGAGGCGGTATATTTCTACGGAATGGTTCCCGGCGATGATGGAGAACCGGAAGATTTCAACGATTTCATTGAAGTTCCCAATCCATTTGAGAAAGGGGATATTGTAAGAATTGTTGGGACCGAGAGATATGGCATCATAGCTACTTCTCCAAAGTGGTGGAAAAGCGACATGTTCAAAAACGAGGACCCGTACCGGAAAGACTGGGGTTGGGGTTTCTATGATGCGCAGATCAGGGTGGAATTTTTATGTGAGGACGGCACTTTCAGCCATGACCATGTAACTCCGCTGCGCCTGGAACGATACCAGCCTGAAGAAGGTTGGGATAAGCGCAGCGCTATGGATAAACTGCTTTTACAGGCCAGCCATATTTGCCGAGGAGAAGGCTCCTTAGAGATGCTGTCTTTATCTGCAATGGCTTACCGGAGATCGAAAGAGTAATCTGTCAGGAATCCTCATATCGGCAGAACCGATGGTGAGACCAATTTCAGCGGTCATATACTCAGCGTGCAAGGGGGATGGGAATGTATATTTTAAGAAACTGGTATTTAACAATGCATGAAGATGTTGTTATTGGACATGGAGCTTGTTTCGGGAATCCGAAATTTACGGAAGGACTTCCTGTCCATACCTCATCGATCCTCAAAGGTGAAAATGATCCTGATAAAAACGAATTGAGGTTGTCTACGAAATCGGGAAGCTGCTATCATCTCGCATATGCGGAAATAAAGGGCAGCCTGCTTACGGATACGCGGGTGGCTGCGGAGGCCCTTGGAATTTCGCTGGATGTTGGGAAATGCGCGGAGTGCAGGATAAACCGGGACGGTCTGGTTTCCAAGGGAGAGGTCAATTTATTCGTTGGACTACTAGCCTCCGAATGCGACGCTGACCTGATGGACTCGCATTAAAAGTTATTCATGAATACCATTTGCGGACAGAATGGAACAGCTCGATAATCTGACCAGCCTCGTTGCTTCCGCCCATTAATTCATTGATCAGCGCAAGTAATGCGGCATCGCAGAGATAATGTGCGCTTTCTTCGTCGACTTCTTCAGAAAGAGCAAACAACAAAAGCTCTCTTGCCTCTTCATAGGTGGCTTTCTTTACAACTTCGGAAAGATCATAGGCAAGATGCCAAAAACGGTCTTTCCGAAGCGCTACGTCTTCAACCAGGCCTTCAGCAGTTTTATAATCCGAATAATATGGATGTTTATGTCTTCCGTCCAACAGGTGAAGCAGATGATGATATCTGTCAATTAGTTTGATATATAGTTCAACCCAGTTTTCCTGGGACATTGAATCCAATTCTTTTTCCAGCCAATCTTTCATATCAGCGCCATACCTTTCTTGTTTTTATGATACTTTTGCAGTATGCATAAGCCTGTATCCTTCGGCTTGTCGGTTTTATATTAACATATCATAAAAGCGCTTATGTCACTGAAATTCGGATTTCCTTAAAGGGCGTATCTGAAGCAGAAGCAGATTTTCGAGGACATAAGTCTCTGATCAACATGGTATGCTGGATATTGTAATACAGTATCTGGCCCGACAGCCTGCTGTCTCAGACAGAGATAGATCTGTTTATGATGGCATGCAGAAAGACCGTGTGACGATGGCTCATGGAGCACTGCATGATGCAGTTATGACTTATGTAGTGTGGTGTGATGCGTGTAACGATGGACTGTGTTAAGGAGGTGTTGGTATGTCTGAAGTTATGCTGGATGGTCATAGATGGACAGATAGGGGAGATGGGCTATATCTGCCTGATGTTGAGTATGTTGCAAAGAACTGTTGGTGTATCGGTGACCAGTATGGTGGATTGGGTTTCGTTGTGATCAATAATAATACAGGTTGGGTAAAAGTAATAGCCATGGCTGATTCTGATAAGTGTGAACTGCTAAAAGAATACAAAGCGATGCTGCGGAGCACTGGCGTGAATGCGTGTACAATACTTGGTGTGTCAAGAACTGACTGTGTAGGAGGTTTAGATCCTGCAACTTAAGCTCACTGATGATAATGTGTATTACGCCAAGCTTCAGTTCAGTAACGGACACTCTGTTTATGCTAAGGCGGATACGGGCTCATGTGCGGTAAAGTATCACAAGAAAACTCTGTCGAATTGACAGCCGCCCCGCTATACCGAATTGCGAAAAACGGTGAAAAACGGCTTTCAAGTATCCGCTTGTCAAACAATTTTTACGTTGATATAATTCTATAAAATACTTGTAAAGGAGTTGATAATAATGGATAAATCCCCATATATCCCACCAAAGGATTGGACCCCAGAGCAAGTTCAGACAAAGTTACAGGATCTCATCAATCATGTGGAGCGTTTTAACAACGACTGGTGGGACAAAGATTTGGAGAAACAGGAGGAACATTTGAAGGGACTCATCAATGTCCATGGTGTTTTTTCCCCGGAGCTGGCCCGGGCGGCCCTGGAGAAGGAAGTGTATCGCCCCAACGAGATTTATTATCACGCCCCAGAGGATGTGCGCGATGGCTTGATTGCCAAGCTGCTGGAGACAGAGGACCCCCGGACAGCGGGAAATCTGATGTGCTGTCTGGCCATGCAGGGGGACGATAAGGCTCTGGAGACCCTTTATGAGCTGGAGCAACACCCCCGCCCCTGGCGGGAAAAATTGTACGCAGATCCCTCAGTGTACGCCCAGTGCGGCGGCTGGACATTTGACAAGGCTGGGAAGCGGCGACAGCTGAACTTCGATACCTGCTATCCTCTCATCAAGGGGAACCGGGCCGAGAACAGCGCCGCCCAAATTTTCCGCCCCCGGAAGGACCGATGCCCGGAGTGCGGCGGCAGGTTGTCGGACTTCCTGGTGTTGGACGGTCGGGACAAGCGTCTGCGCTTTCTGGGGATAGACGGCATCTTCACCGCCACCGCCTGCATTGGCTGCATTCCCTGGGCCAACCCGTCCTACTCCCGTTTCACCCTGGACGGAAGCAGCACCCCCATTTTCCCCTATACAGAAGGTTGTGTGGATGCCATGAAGGACGAGGATGTGGACCAGATGGGGGACAATCCCTATGTGCTGGCCAGAGATCCAGCTCCTCTCTTCTATGGGGCGGATTGGGACGAGGTTAGCACCATTGGCGGTTTCCCCTTCTGGATTGAGAACTGGCATTACACTCCCTGTCCTGACTGTGGTAATCCCATGAAGTTTGTGGCCAAGCTCTCTTGGGAGATGTTGGACTGGAAGGGCTACTTTAGGGAGGGCTACTGCTATGTGGAGGTGTGCCCGGAGTGTCAGGTGGCTTCCATGCACCACCAACAGACTTGACAACAGGAGGATGTGCATTTGTGGGTGAAAACTGTCCTGAAGTTTTGGGGAGCTAATTTTGCGTCGAAGCAAGAAACAGAGGACTTTATGAAATCAGAAGATCATGTGTGCTTAGTCCATAGAAAATTTGTATAGTTAGGCAAGAGCCGATGTATAGGAGGTAATCCGGGAGTTGCATGAATATAAAGGGGAAAGTATCCTAAAGTGATATGTGGCAGGCATTCGGAACAGCAAAGTAAGTGACATAAAAGTAAAGTGTGTAAGATGGTGTACGATGCTGCAACAATGGGCGGTCTGAAAGAAAAGACAATTAGTGTATAGAGGAATAGTTAAAAAGTTCAAAAGAAAAATAGTGAATGAACCGCTTTTAGAGGCAGCCAGTAACAACACTTGCTGCACCAACCTTTTAGGTGTGCAAGTAATATAGGTACTTTGAGGACCAATCCAAACCACCACTTGAAGTGGTGGTTGGTGACTGAGATCGGAGGAGCAAAATGATTTATCTCACAGGAGATACCCATGCAGATTTTACGAGATTGTCAAAAAGATATATGAAAAGAAAGGGTTTCCATCTTACAGCAGATGATTACATATTTGTCTGCGGTGATATGGGATTCTGCTGGGCGCCGGACAGGACTTTTGTCTATAATTGTAATTTTTTCCAGGAGAAGCCTTACACCGTCCTTTGGGTACAGGGAAATCATGAAAACTACGACATGATAAAGGAATTTGCTGTGGAGGAATGGCATGGCGGTAAGGTGCGCCACATTGTCCGTGACAAGGTCATCCTGCTGGAGCGGGGGCAGGTGTTTCACATCGACGGTAAGACTTTTTTCACCTTTGGAGGAGCTTCCTCCCATGATATTCAAGGTGGTATTCTTGACCGCAATGATCCGGATTTCAAGCTTAAGTTAATTCAAGCCAAAAAGAAAGGTCTTCCCTGTAGAATACTCAGGGAATCCTGGTGGCCGGAGGAGCTTCCGACTGAAGAAGAGATGTCGGAAGGGCTTGAGAATCTGGACAAAGTGAATTATGAAGTGGATTATGTCATAACCCATTGCTGTTCCACAAGCGTTCAGAATATATTAGATCCGGGCCCCGGACAACTGTATGAACCAGATGTGCTCACGGATTATCTTGAGCAGATAGAAGGGAAAGTCCATTATAAACATTGGTATTTTGGACATTATCATCTGGATAAAAAGGTGGACAGTACACATACACTGTTATATCGCTCCATTATTTCATTGGAGGATACAGACACGGATTTCTCCAAAGTTCCCAGGATAGGTCATCCAATGTATCGGCATGGGGACATAGTGACGTTTATGCTTTGGAATGGTGAGGTGGTGACCGGAAAAATCATGGTAGTTGATGCCTGTGGAACCTTTGAGCAGAGTGAAGAACCCTCCTATGATATACAAAGCGAGGAGAAAAAATGTTTGTATAAGCATATACTGGAATCGGAAATTATACGGAGGGAACAGAAAGGAGAACTGCCATGTCAGCAGCTACAGTTATGATTGTCGTTGCAAAGGGGAAGATCAGGAAAGTAATGAATAAGTACCTGCAATAAAGGCTTGCGTTCCGGAATTACCAGAGTAGTGAAGTTCGAGGATTACAGCAAGGGGAGCTTTGTCAGATTGCGGATCATATGTTCCGGGGAACGGCTGCTCCCTGGAACAGCCATGAAAACCCCGTTCTTGCTACGGAGATTCAGGCCGGTAATCTGGCGGTGTTTCCAAGTCAGAACCCGGAGGATCAGTCCCGGTATGGCAGGATAGCTATAATTTGAGTAAGCATATGAAATGTTGTCAACTGAAATAGCATATAATTCATAGTGAGAGCGGTATGGCGGTAGCACTATGAAAAAATTGGCTGCGGTAATCCTGCTGTTTGATCTGATGGCGGGATTGCTGTTTTTAGGTGTATGGGAAGAAGAGCGGTTTACTGTGGCTGAGACGGCGGGCGATGCGGTGGCAGATGCGGATGCGGGAGGTTATGGCAGTATGGAGGCGGCTGGCAGAGCTGATGAGGATGCAAAGAAAATTGCACTTACTTTTGATGACGGAGTTATAGTAGGGCTAAGTCAAGAATTGCTTGTGTAAGAAGCAGATTCTGTGATTTAGTCCTATCTTATTCTCGAATATCCCGAAACGAAAAGAAACCGCCATAAATGACGGTTTCACGGTTACAAAATTACCAGGATTGCTCCTGCGTTTACAACATCATACTAACATAAAGAG
>JAFLRN010000017.1 GCA_022511385.1 Acetatifactor sp. | reverse complement strand
GCGAAACGCCGGAATTGGTTGACAGCCGGACTGGCATGTCACAAATCGTATTCACATGTAGTAGTATAGCAATTTGTAATAATATTGTAAAGCATTTTTGGGATTAAAACTGTATAAAGATTTATTTTCGCTGCCAATCTGCTGTGATATACGCATCTTGAAAGGACGATAAATCTATGAGAAACATAATCGGAAAAATATTCATATATATTCATACAGTGAGAAAAGCAGGGTCTTACGCAGGAGGAACTGGTGGGGTGTGTTTGAAAAACTTAATTTTCGGACAATTCTGAGCCGGAATACATACAGAATTGTCTGTTTTGTGACGATGTGTAATAATAGCCGCTGCCTGCAGAAATTTACTCTTGCATAAGTGCCTGGTTTGTGGCAGAATATATAAGTCTTTGATTGTATAATCGAGGAGGTCTGTGTGAGACACAGAAGGGTATATGCCAAAAAGCAGTAAGGAGGTAATCTTCATGCGGGAGAATGGTGCCCCCAAAGGGCGCAAAGGCCGCGTGTTAACCGTTGTCGGCCGGATTTTTCTTGTTTTATTTACGATAGTATTTCTCTTTTTATTTTCCCTGGTTGCTCTCTGTCATACACTCCTGACGGGGCCAAGTGATACCATACGGGATCAGGTGGTTCTTTCGGCCATGCAGGCCAGTGCAACAAAATGGCTGCCGGGATTGTTTCTGGACGATGAGCTGGTGGAGGAGATTTGTGCCCACAGTGCAGAAGTGCAGGAGGAGATTATTCCTATGGGGGCATTTGCCGGCAGTTCCGGCGAAGAAAACGATATTTCCGATCGGACTGACACCGCCGATGACGCTTTTGCGGATGAATGGGCGGATGCTGTGGATGGAATGATATATAAAACCTATAGTGGCTCTTCGTTCAAAGCGTATATTCTGATTATAAAGGATCCTTCCCGGGTCTATGTTGGAACCTCCAGCGACTTTCATGACGAAGATGTAAAAGGTGACCGCATCTTTGATATCGTGGAGCGAGAGGGCGTTGTCGCAGCCATAAACGCCGGCGAGTATTGGGACGTGGGCGGTAAAGGAACTGGCGGTGCCCCAATAGGGTTGACATACTCCAAAGGGAATTGCGTGTGGGACGATGGTCTGAAGCGCACGTTCATAGGTTTTGATGAAGATAATGTTCTCCACGCATTTAACTCCATGACAAAGGCGAAGGCGGAAGATCTTGGAATACGGGACGCAGTCTCTTTCCAGACGGGCAACGTCCTGATCACGAACGACGGTGAAAACGTGACGCTTTACTATGCTGAAGGCAATGTGGGAATGGCACAGCGCACGGCCATTGCACAGCGTGCGGACGGAGCCGTGATCCTGGTGGTAACGGATGGCCGTACGGCAAGCTGCCTTGGTGCGACCAGAAATGACATCATAGATCTGCTGTACTCTGAAGGTGCTGTAGTTGCAGGCATGCTGGACGGCGGCTCCTCAGCCATGATGTACTATGAGGATTACTATACAAAATACGGCATTGATCCGGCTGAGCTGGATGAATACCAGCGAAAGGGATTGACAAACAAGTATAAGGCGTTTACAAAGCCGCGCCATATGCCTACATACTTCCTTGTAGCACCTGAATCCTGAGAAAGGCGGACGAATATCTGTGACAGAGAAAAGAAGAACAAACAGCGGTTTTCGTATACCGCGCTTTTATGTGATATATCTGGCGGCTACTATTACAGTGATTGTTATCGTGCTGATCGCACTTGGGATTGTGAGAAGCAGGATGGCTGAATATGAGGCGGCACAACCTAAGTATGTGGCAGAGGAAGTATTTGCACGCTATTTTGAACCCATCGATTACATTACGCTTCTGACCGATGCAGACTATGAGGCAGGTGAAGCGGACATAGAAGAGCTTGCAGACTATCTCCGTGATGAAATTGGCGGAGAGCAGCTGACCTATTCCGTCGGTTCTTCCAATGATCCGGACGAGATCAAGTACATTGTCAAGGCTGGTTCCAAGCAGCTTGGTGCAATAGCGCTGAAAACCTGCAGCCAAAAGACAGAACATGGTTTTCAGACATATGAGCTTTCTCATATTGAACTGTATTTGAATACGGAGGCGTACCTGGAGGAATTATCCCGAATTGCTGTGACGGTGGAAGTGCCAGCAGGCTATTCTGTCACAGTGGATGGCGAGCCTTTGACAGCAGAGCTTGCTGCCGATGTTTACACACGCACAGACATTATGAAATATTATCCGCCGGATGTGCCTGAAATTGAGTATGCGGTCTATACCATAACCACGCTGCATGAACTTCCCAAGGAGGTTGTAGCTATTGACCCGGATGGGTTTCAAGCCCAAGTAAGCTTTGAAGAGGACACCAATACATATACCTGCAGCCTTGTGTACAGTGAAGCGATGGAAGCAGAGTATTCTGATTTTGTCATCAATGCCCTGGAAGGGTATGCTGCATATGTACAGAATGCGAAAAATGTGGGGTTAAACAATATTAAGGACTACTTTGACACGGGTTCCGACGCGTACGCTGATGTAGTGGCCGCAGGAGGCAACCGCTGGATGGTACGTACTTGGTCCGGCATCGACTTTGAAAATGTGAGTATAGGCGAGTTTTATACACATACACCGGAGATCTTTTCGTGCCACATCTCCTTCAAACAGCTGCTCCATCAGGCCGGCCAAGAGGATTTTGTAGATTTCATCGATATGTATGTGTTTCTGCATCTGACAGATCAGGGATATAAGATATATGACTGGTTTCATGCTTAATGCTATGTTTATGCTGTTGCGGAGTATGTTGTATTCGGTATATAACACAAAGGAAAGCTAGTGTTTGCGGATTTCTGCCTCCACCGGCAGCTTCCGGGCAACTACAAAATAGCTGACCACCAGCACCACGTCCGCACCGGCCCAGGCCGCAATCTCCGCGAAGAAGATGCCGATTTCCCCAAGGGCCAGGGGAAGCAGCAGGGCGGTGAGGGTGCGCATGGTAAATTCCATAACGCCGGACAGCATAGGCAGCATAGTGTTTCCCATGCCCTGGATGGTGGAACGGACCACATGCAGCACATAGAGAATGGGCAGACATATGCTCATAATGGACAGATAGAAATAAGCCACCTGCATGGTCTGATCAAATTCCTCCGGGGTGCCGGAGATAAACCAACTCAAAATAAACTGACCGAACACCAGCATAATAAGGGCGATCACCACGGAAGTTGCCACGGCGATGCCTAGCGCTGCCCGGAGACCTTGGCGGATACGTCTGCTCCTTCCTGCCCCCAGGTTCTGGCCCACATAGGTGATCATGGAATAGCCGTAGGAAGTGGCCGCGATCTCCAAAATGCCATAGAGCTTGTTGGTGGCGGTAAAGCCCGCGATGAACAGTACCCCGAACCCATTGACCACAAATTGCACGATCATACCGCCAATGGCGATGATACAATTCTGAAAAGCCATGGGGGAACCAAGAGCCATCAGTTTGCCGCAGAGAGCCCCTTGGGGCTTGAAATCTGTTTTCTGCATTTTCAAAAATTCAATTTCCCAAATATGATACAGACAGTACAAACTGGAAATCAACTGGGCAATCAGTGTCGCAATTGCCGCCCCTGCAATCCCCCAGTGAAAAACCATTACAAAGAGCAAGTCCAGAAGGATGTTGGTGACGGAGGCCACCACCATGGCTTGAAGGGGCGTTTTCCCGTCGCCCAGGGAGCGCAAGATGCAGGCCAGCAGGTTATAGGCCATCACAATAGGAATACCCAGGAACATGATCCGCAAATACAAGAGGCTGTCGCTTATGATGGCTTCCGGGGTTTTCAGCAGCATTAGAACAGGCAGGGCTGTCAGCTGTCCAAGAAGCACCAGTGCCAGAGAGGAAAAGAGGGAGAGTACCACGGAGTTGCCAATGACCTTACGCAGCTGCTCCAGCCTTTTTGCGCCAAATTCTTGTGCCATCAGGATGGCAAAGCCCTGGGTGAAGCCCTGGACAATACCCAGCATCATCCAGTTCAGCCAGTCCGAAGCTCCTAACGCCGCCAGGGCGCTGACACCCAAATATTTGCCCACCACCATGGTATCCACCACCGTGTAAAGCTGCTGGAATACATTTCCTGCCATCAGGGGCAGGGCGAAGGTCAGGATCAGGGAAGAGGGCTTCCCTTCTGTCATGTTTTTAATTCTTGATGCCATATTCGTTCTCCGATACAGCCGCGGATATCGGCTTTTATCCATATCTTACATTTTTTTCTGCAAAACCCGGTATACCACTATACCGACCACCCATTGAAAAATGAAAAGCAGAAAAATCATGCCTATCACCCAGGGCTCTACGCGCAAAAGCGAAAGAATAACTGCCAGTTCCAGCAAGACAAAGAACATGATCTGATATGTGATATGTCCCGCTTTTGATCTCAAAGATTGATTTCTCTCATCAACTAGATCGATAAGTGCCTCCTGTGCCCTTGCTTCATATTCTGCTTTGTGTTTTGGGCTCTGCCAGTACAAATTGCGGACGAGTTGGACCAAGTTGCTGACTATAATTGCACAACCTAGCGAAGATAAAAAGACAGAATAATAATCTATGTCGGTAAGAAGTCCTACGCACATGATGGCAGCTCCAACGATGCTCATAATGCTAAACAGTATGCTTGATTTCTTCATTTCGTTTCCTCCTCAAAAATAAATATTTCTTCAATGCTCATTCCAAAATATCTTGCAATCTTAAATGCCAGCAAAATGGAAGGGTTATATCTGCCGTTTTCCAGAGAGCCGATGGTCTGCCGTGATACCTCCAATACGGCGGCCAGTTCCTCTTGCCTGATGCCGCGCGCCTTTCTCAGTTCTTCCAAACGATTTTTCATAGTGTCTCCTTGCATTTTGGGTTTTAAGGATCTTTTAAAGAATGTAAAGCTAGCTTTCCGTAACCTCATTATACCAGTTCAGAATTAGATGTCAAGCAAACTTTCCATTTTTGGCCCATTTTTTATATTTCGTTTGAAAAATCTTGCAGAAATATACAACAGGGAGGATAATGAAACTAAAGAAAATCTGCAGAATGTCCCGAT
Source organism: Acetatifactor sp. (assembly GCA_022511385.1). Lineage (GTDB taxonomy): Bacteria > Bacillota > Clostridia > Lachnospirales > Lachnospiraceae > Acetatifactor. The sequence continues at coordinate 38,132 of JAFLRN010000017.1, read as the reverse complement.
GTCTGCAAAAAGCGGAGGAGGATCAGCGTCATGACCGATTTTATCACACAGATCAGCCATTGGAATCAGGATTGTTCGAACCTGTATGTACCGGATGTGGATGACAATATTGTAAACTCCATACATTTGAAACCATTTCGGCAACGGACCCGGGAGGCATGGGAGGCCTTTGTAAGTCATGAGGCGGAGCTACGGGATTTAATGGATAGAGCACAGCATGAAGGTGTGAGCAGGAAGCTGGTAGAGAAATGCTCGGAAGTCTTGTCTGCTGCTTTACAAAGGCCGGCCTTTGAGCTGGGATTCAATGGGAGCAAATATGATCTGATCCTCTCTCCGGAAGGCGACAGGGTGAAGCTGTTCCAACTGACCTATTTTGCCGAGCGCGCTCCGGAAAGCATACGGGAACACTGGAACATCATTGTGGGCCGCTCCCATTCCGAAAATTATGTGCTGCGGATGCACGGTCTTTCAGTAGAGATTGCGGATTTTCAGGTTTGGGTTGAGAAGTGCACAGATAAGAAGATCGCTCTTTCCCTCTACAGCGAAAAGCTTCTGCCACTGATAAAGGAAAATGAGAACAAGGCCTACTCTCTGGCGTATATCTTAGTGGATCAGGTACTGGGTGAAATTGCTGCCATGCGGTATGTGGCAGGTGTTCAACTGCTGGCTGCACCCATCCCGGGAGAGAGCATTCCTTTGGCAGACCTTCCTTCACTTATGGAAACCGACATTGATCCCCAGGGCTGGTCCGATGCCGCTAATCCCAAGGCGGCCTGTGAATGCTATACCGCCTACAGGGGAACGCCCCTCAATGAGGGAAGATGGCCATTGCGCGCGGATGCGTATGCCGGCATGACATGCTGCCTGCCACTGATCAATGCCTATTTTAGCGGTGACGATTACTACATGGATCTTTTGGAGCGCGACGGCGCGGTGCCGGGATTTCTGTTCTGGCCGCTGGAGAATATTCGGAAGGAAGATATCCTGGATCTTCGTGATCAGATAGAAGGAGCAATTCTGAAGCGGGCGGGAGCGGACGCGGTAACCTTTACAGGAGGCGCTTCCGGGCAGATATTTGGATATCTTGACTTTATCGCATGGGATTTCCCGGCTGTCATGACGGCTGCTAAGGAGGTGCTGGAGGCCACACCACTAAAACAGGCCGGGTTTCATTCCTTCCGCATGAATGCCGGCGGTGTGGGTCTGAAGGACCGGGAATTGTAAGAATATCGCGACTTACAGGATGGAGAGTATTGCGACAACACAGGACACTTCATCAAACTTACATGCTTTATATAGGTGATTGTGAAACTCGCAGTGCTCGTTTGCAATCTTGAACCCAAACAAGGGAGAGAAATACGATCTTGTCATTTTCAAATTTATTTTGGCAATCCGAAAAATAACTGTCAAAGAAAGCTGTTTATGTGGTATCATAGGTATCAGAATAACTCCTTTCTTGGATTTTGGTGGATAGTTTCTTGACAACTCTATTATACCAAATCCGGTGAGGAGACCTTTGTTTTTGTAACAAAAACATGCCGTATTTATACGGCTTGCGGCGTTTCGCAAACGCCTAACATCCTTTATAAAATGAGAGGAAATAACAACCATGAAATCAGCAGCAGAACTACAAAACCTGTTACGACAGATCGATCACAAAAGCTACCCAGCCTACAAGGACACGAAGGGGAAATACCAGTTCCAGCAGTACATCCTCTCCATCGACCATGTCCAGGGTGACCCCTTTGCCTCGCCCTCCAAGGTCAGTCTCATAATACCCGGTAAGGTGGCAGCCTTCGATAAATCTCTTTACGAATCCGGACACAGGCGCATTGCCTTCCAGGATTTCCTTCTTCGCCGTGTTGCGGCAAAAATAAAAGAATATTCCTTCAAGGCAAAGGGCTCCGGCAAGAGCGGCCTGCTTGGCGTGAGCCAGCCAGGTCAGGAGATCCTAAACCGCAGCGCCTGCACCGTGGATCTTGCCAGCGGCGACATCACCCTCCGCATGGAGGTGGGCTTTCCCGCCAATGGCAGGACCATCAACTCCGGGGAGCTGCAGAAGATCCTCTTTGACTTTTTGCCTGTGTGTGTAAAGCAGACCCTGCTGGCTGCCTCCTGCAGGCGGGAAAGTCTTGAGGCGGTGGCAAGCCTGGCGGACGACCAACAGTTTATCAGGGAGAAGCTGCCGGAGCTGGGACTGGCGGCTTTTGTGGCGAACGGTTCCGTGCTGCCCAGGAAATCCGGTATCTCCTCCCTGCCCATGAAGGATGCTGTGATCTTCCAATCCCCTGCCTCCATGGAAATATCCCTGGACCTGCCACATCATGGCCCTTTGAAAGGAATGGGCATCAAAAAGGGTGTTACCCTGATCGTAGGCGGCGGATACCATGGCAAATCCACCCTGCTTGAAGCCCTGGAGCTTGGTGTTTATAACCACATTGCCGGGGATGGAAGAGAATATGTGATCACAGACGAAAGCGCCATGAAGCTGCGGGCGGAGGATGGCAGAAGCATCCAGAACACAGACATTTCCATGTTCATCCGAAATCTGCCCAATGGCAAGGACACCTCCTGCTTTTATACGGAGGATGCCAGCGGCAGCACCTCTCAGGCGGCAGCCACAGTGGAGGCCATGGAGATGGGGGCAGGTCTGCTTCTCATCGACGAGGATACCAGCGCGACCAACTTCATGATCCGTGATGAGCTGATGCAGAGGGTGGTGAGCCGGGATGTGGAGCCCATCATTCCATTCATAGACAGGGTGCGGGAGCTCTACGAGACATGGGGTATTTCCACCATCCTGGTGGCAGGCAGTTCCGGTTCTTACTTTCACAAGGCGGACTGCGTGATCCAGATGAACCGCTACCAGCCTGCGGAGATCACGGCGATTGCAAAGCGGGAGGCAGAGCAGTTTCCCCTGATCCTGGATAAGCCTGACAAGGCATCTGAGCCTTCCTTCCATCGGGTGGTAAAGAGAGATCAGGGTTTTGCCAAAGAGGATCGCATCAAGATGAAGACCATGGGGCTGGATGGCTTCTCCATCAACCGGGAGACCGTGGACATGCGCTATGTGGAGCAGCTGACGGATTCGGAACAGCTCACTGCTTTGACGCATATGATAAGGCATATGAAACTGCACAGCTTTGACGGAAACCGTACCCTGCAGGAAACAGTGGGGCGGCTCTACAATGAGATTGCGGTCAAGGGATTTGCAGCCTTCTGCGGACCTGACGTGCCGGGAAATCTTGCTTTGCCGAGGAAGCAGGAGCTCTATGCCGCCCTGAACCGCTGTCGAGAATTGATTCATTTTTAGCTAAAGAGATCAAGGAAAACAAAATATGAATCGGAAAAATTGATAGAATTATAATCTTTTTGTTTTATCATGAGGGGTTTTGTAGTAAAATATATGCGAAGCACTAAGTTTTTGCTATAAGTGCCTCTGATTACCACATACCAATAATAATCAAATAAAAAGAGGAGTGCTGAATTGAAACAATTTCACATAACCTACGACAGTGATGAAGTTTTTGTGGATAAGCTGGAAGAAATCAATCAGTGGTGTCAAGAGAATACTGCTTACAAAATAATCTTTCGGATTTATTCCCAGGACATGGATAAAGAGCATATTGAGCATGTGTGTCATGTTTTGGATGACAAAATGCCGGAGGCGCTGTACCTTGGATGTACATCAAACGCCAACATTCTTAACGGTTCTCTCACAGAGTCAGAGATTCTGATCATCTGTACCGTTTTTGAATATAAGACTACCCAGGCGCTTCTGTTGCAGTACCCTTTTACGGAGAATAATTATAAGGATGCCGTTGACGGTCTGAAACGTTACTGTGAGGCAAATCCCTGGGTCAAATCTGTAGAAATGCATGCCACGATCATGGATATGTCCATGAAGGGCTTTTGTGATGAAATGAGCACGCTTCCCAAGGACATTCAGGTGTTTGGCGGCGGAGCGTTTAATCCCAATATGGATGATGAATTTGCAGGCGTTTTCTCAAAAGGCAGCGGTTTTTATGAGCATGGTATCGTCTTCCTGCTGTTTGGAGGCGAGGATTTTCACGCATACAGCAGGTATATATCCGGCTGGAAACCTCTGAAAAGAAGATTCCGCATTACAAAAGCGAATAAGGAAGTGCTGTATGAGCTGGACGGAAGACCGGCTTTTGAAGTATATAAACAGTATCTTAACATAGAGAAAAACGAAAATTTCTTTTCTAACACATTGGAATTCCCTCTATTTCTGGAACGAGGCGAGTTTCATATTCTTCGCTGCCCTCTGGCAGTAAACGAAGATGATTCGCTGACAATGTCTTCCGACATGGAAGAGAATGCTTATGTGAAGATTGCTTATGGCGATCCGGAAACTATTCTTCACAGTATCCGGCAGGATGGACAGATGATAGCCGATTTTCAGCCAGAGGTCATTCAGACCTTTTCCTGTGCGGCAAGACGGGCATTCTGGGGTGACGTAAATATCAGCAAGGAAACAGTGATGTTTGAGGATGTGGCACCGACGGCAGGGTTTTACACCCATGGTGAGTTTGTCCGGATAGACGGCGACATGCTGAACTTTAATGTGACTCTGGTCATTGCGGCTATGCGTGAAGGAGAACCCAAAGAGGAGAAAAAGTTTGACTTCACTGGCCCTACATTTAAAAAGTTGGATAAAATTCCCATGATCTGGCGTTTTGTGTCCTTTATCGAGGCATCCACCGCCGAGCTGGAAGCGATGAACAACAAACTTTCTCTGGCGGCAATCACCGACGGACTGACCAGGCTGTATAACAGGGCGGAGATTGAGAGGAGAATCAACAGCGCGCTGGAGGAGATTGAAGGGACGGACAATGACAAGGTTCATTTGATCATGCTGGATATTGATAATTTTAAGCAAGTAAACGATGTTTATGGCCATAAGGAAGGGGATCAGGTCATCATAGCGCTGTCCAATATTCTTCTGGAGACGACAGGTGCCATTCCGAATTCCTCCGTGGGAAGATGGGGCGGTGAAGAATTTATGGTGCTGCTGGCAGGAAATGAAACGGGTGATGTAATGAATCTGGCGGAAAAAATTAGAACAAGCTTTGCTGCCGTACATTTTTCAAAGGCAGGGTGCCAGACCGTCAGCATCGGTGTGACTAAGGTTAAGAGAGGTGAATCCGTTGACAAAATGTGCAGCCGTGTGGATAAAGCGCTGTATAAGGCGAAGGATAGCGGAAAGAACCGCGTTATAAAATTAGATTGATGAGACTGAATAAATAATGAAAAAGAAGAAGGCTTCGGTAAAAATACCGGGCCTTCTTTGTGCTTTGATCACCCTGCGTGCTGATTTTTTACGCTGAGACTTCATGGTGGATCTGCAGTTCGTACAGCTTCTTATAGATTCCCCCTTGGGCCAGCAGCTCCTGATGGGTTCCCTGCTCTCTGATCTTGCCCTTGTGCATGACCATGATACAGTCCGCGTGCTGGATGGTGGAAAGTCTGTGTGCCACCATGATGGTGGTCCGGCCTTCCATGAGCTTCTCCAGCGCCTCCTGGATCAAAAGTTCCGTCTCTGTATCGATGTTGGCAGTGGCTTCGTCCATGACCAGGATGCTGGGCTTATGCGCCAGGGTCCTGGCAAAGGACAAAAGCTGCCGCTCTCCTGCGGAGAAGGTGGAGCCGCGCTCGGATACGGGTTCCTCGTAGCCTTGGGACAGCTTTTCGATGAAGCGGGAGGCATTCACATATTCGGCAGCAGCCTTCACATCTTCTAAAGAAATCTCCTGATCGAAAAGCCGGATATTGCTCTCAACAGTGCCTTCAAAAATGAAGACATCCTGCTGCATCTGGCCGATGGCGCTGCGAAGCTGTTTTTTGCTGAGCAGCTTTATGTCAACGCCGTCGATATAAATATTTCCCTTCTGAATGTCATAGTACCGCCCGATCAGATTCAGGATGGAGGATTTTCCGGCCCCGGTAGCTCCCACAAATGCCACACGCTGTCCGGGTTCGATCACAAAGGACACGTCCCTCAGCACATAGTTTTCGTTGTCATAAGCAAACCAGACATGGGAAAATTCGATGCGGCCTTTGATCTGGGGCAGCAATACAGGTTCCTCCGCCTCTTTTACCAGCGGCTCCTCATCCAAAATAGTAAAGATTTTTTCCGCTGAAGCCAGAGAGGACTGCAGGGTGGAAAACTGCTCTGCCAGCTCCTGGATGGGGTCGAAAAAGGACTGAATGTATTGGGCAAAAATGTACAGCGTTCCGATGGAGATCACGGTGCCCATAACCTCCTGGCTGCCAATTCTAAGCACGATCATCAGGGAGAGTACACTTAAGAGATAGATGATGGGCCGGAAGATGGCGAATACCATCATTTCTTTGTAATAAGCCTGGTACAGCTTGTGGCTTTTATCATCGAACTCTTCAAATTTTCTCTTTTCCCTGCCAAAGATCTGGATGATGCGCATGCCGGAGATATTTTCCGACAGGAAAGTGTTCAGGTCCGTGAGCCTTGTTCTGGACAATCTGTAGGTCTCCCGTGCAATCCGACGAAACACCACCGTGAGCGCCACCACCACCGGCAGCAGTATAAAGGAGATCAGCGCCAGCTTCCAGTCCAGCAGGAGCATAATGACTGCCAGACCGATGATCTTTACGATATTCCGAAACAGCCGCACCAGAATACCGGAGTACATTTCGTTTAATGCTTCCACGTCGTTGGTGACTCTGGTTACCAGCTTTCCTACAGGGGTCAGGTCAAAATAACGGCTGCTCAGGCTCTGTATGTGAACATACAGTTCCCGCCGGATGGCAAGGATGATCCGCTGTCCGGTCTTTTGCAAAAGCCATGTCTGGGAAATGTTAAAGACAACGCCTAAAACCAGCACGATGCTGTACTTGATGGCGGTATCCACGATCACATCGTAATTTCCCTCCGCCTCAAACAGATCGATGGCGTCTCCGATCAGCATGGGACGGTACAGATCGAAACCTGTCAAAGCCAGAATCAGCATCAGACAAAGGAAAAACCATCCCAGATATGGTTTCATATAAGAAAGAAGCTTAAAAAGTGCATTTCCTTTGTATCCGGATTCAATTGTATCATCGGTCAGTTTGCTCATTTCAATCTCCCCAATATACTTGATTACTATCTATAAGCCCAATCCTTTACTAAGCCTGAAATATTGGACCTATTTCCTGACTGCTGCCATTGTGCATCCCACAATCTTTGGCCTTTTTACTGCCATTTAGTCCGCAGCCGCCAGCTCCTGCTCCAGCTGCTGCTTCTCATAAATATGAGCGTAAAAACCGGCCTTTTCCAACAGCTCCTGGTGGGTGCCGTACTCTGCCAGTCTGCCCTCCTCCAGCACAGCCACATGATCTGCCTGCTGCAAGGTGGAGATCCGGTGGGCAATGATAATGGTGGTCTTGCCCTTTCTGAGCCGAAGGAGATTCTCCAGGATCTGTTCCTCCGTGTCCGTATCCACCGCCGAGAGGGAATCGTCCAGGATCAGCACGGCGGAATCCTTTAACAGTGCCCGGGCGATGGAGCTTCTCTGCTTCTGCCCGCCGGAGAGGGTAACGCCCCTCTCACCCACCAGAGTCAGGTAATTTTCCGGGAACTCCATGATGTTTTCGTGGATACAGGCATCCTTGGCCGCCTGCTGTATCTGATCCCGCAGCTCGGGGTGCTCCGCGATCCGTTCCTCCAGGCCGAAGGCAATGTTTTCCTCCAGGGTATCGGAAAACAGGAAGTTATCCTGAGGCACATAGGCCATATCCCGATGAAGAACTGCCAAAGGGTATTCGCCGATGGGCTTGCCGTCCAGAAGGATGGCTCCCTTTTCACAGTCGTAGACCCGAAGCAGCAAGTCTGCAAGAGTGGACTTGCCGCTGCCCGTCCGAGCCAGAATGCCCAGCATCTCGCCCTGCGCCACATGGAGATTCACGTGGGAGAGTACAGGATATTCGCCGTCCGGATAAGTAAAAGTCAGGTCCCTTATGTCAATGTCGCCCTGAAGCTGTATGTCGGCGTAGGCCTTCATTTCAGGATACCGGGCCAGGAGCTGCGGATCCTGCTTAAGCTGTGCCAGTTCCGGCAGATCATCGGGATAAATATCCACAATGTCGGGATGCTCCTGAAAGATCAGGGAAATCCGTTTGAAGGCAGCCGCTGCCTGGGTGAAGATATTGATGGAGTCGCCGCAGGCGATCATGGGCCACACAAGCATGCCAATGTAAGAGTTGAAGGCCACGAACTGACCGATACTGACCTGGCCGTTCAGCACCATGCGGCCGCCAAAGATCAACGTAAGCAGCAGGCTGATACCTGTGACCGCATCCAGGAAAGGGCCTGCCACTGCCCAGAGCTTGACGGCGGATAAGCTTTTTTCCATACTGTTTCTGCTGGCGCTGTCAAAGGAAGTAAGGTCCCTGTCCTCCTGTACAAATGCCTTTAGTACCCGGATGCCTGCGAGACTCTCCTGCACTTTGTCGGACAGGTTGGAGAAGGCCTCCTGCCGTTTCAGATGGCGCTTCTTGGATTCGATGCCAAAGAAATAGCATGACACCGCCACCAGCGTCAGAGGCACAAAGGCCAGTGCGGTCAGCCGGAAATTCACGTATATGATCATCTTCACCAGCACCATAATGGTCATGATCACTGCATCAAAGGCTGTGATCACTGCCATGCCCGCGGCCTGCCTCACAGCCTGCAGGTCGTTGGTAAAGTGGGCCATCAGGTCGCCAGTCTTATGGCTGTTGTAGTAGCGGGCGGAAAGGGTTTCCAGATGGGCGAACATATCATTCCGCAGACGGTACTCGATACCACGGGAGGCACCCACGATGAAGAAGCGCCAGCCAAACCGCCCCAGGGTCATGGTAAGGCCCGCCCCAAAGATGCCAAAGAGCAATGGCTTTACATCCGTGAGGGTTCCGTCCGTCAATCCATCCACGATCTCCCCGGTAAACTGGGGAATATAGAGGCTGGCCAGATCCACCAGCAGTAAAACGATGATGCCCATTACATAGTGCCATTTATAGCGCAGCAGGTATGGAACCAGGGAAAATTTATTTTGTTTTTGTAAGGTATTTGTGTCAGTCATGTTTTTTTCTCTCATTCTGCCGCAAATTGTATTGGTGTGCTGTCCATAATCTGTGGCAATGTAAAAAGTATACCTCGTTTCTTACAGTTTGTCATTCTCTAAATGCTATATAAATCACTTTTTACATCTTGTCCAACTCAGGCCAGTACTGACAATGTCCTGACCGAAGACCGCCTAAGCATGTCAGCACTTGGCAAGGTGCTTTCCAGTAAGCTTGTCCATGCAGAGCTTGTTCCGCTTATGTGTGGAGCCGAGCGGGAGCGCGTCTGCGGTCAGGCATTGGCAGGGGTGGGGGTCACTTGCATGGCTGACATATGAATGGTTGACATATGAAAAGTAATACTGTTAAATAGCAGAATTGGATTTTCAGCCTTTTTTCATTGCCGAAAAGAGATTATTATGCTATACTGGTTCTATCGCGAGCATTGTCTGCAGTTATTTTGCTGTAGCAGACGATATACACTGACAGTGTGAGGAGGAAATACAGGTGAGATTAATTACACGTTCTGATTTTGATGGATTGGCATGTGGGGCGCTGCTGTTGGAGGCAGGGATCATTGACAGTTGGAAATTTGCGCATCCCAAGGATCTGCAGGACGGTCTGGTAGAGGTGAATGAAAACGACTGCCTGGCCAATGTGCCTTTTGTGGAGGGGTGCGGACTGTGGTTTGACCATCACTCCAGCGAGTTCGAGCGCAACCAGCTGGAGGGGAAGTACAAGGGAGAGAGCCGTATCACTCCGTCCTGTGCTCGGATCATTTACGAGTATTATGGAGGTAAGGAGCGTTTTCCTCAGTTTGACGATATGATGGAAGCTGTAGATAAAGTGGATTCCGGCAATCTGACTGTGGACGAGATCATGAATCCTCAGGGTTGGATCTTGGTTGGCTTTTTGATGGATCCCAGGACGGGACTGGGACGTTGGAGACAGTTTTCCATTTCCAACTATCAGTTGATGGAGAAACTGATGCATTGTTGCCGCACCATGAGCACTGCGGAGATTTTGGAACTTCCGGATGTGAAGGAGCGCATTGAGGTATACAACGAGCAGTCCGAGAAATTCCAGGAGATGGTGAAGGCGCATACCCGTGTGGAGGGCAATGTCATTATCAGTGACCTGCGGGGAGTGGATCCGATCTACACCGGAAACCGCTTTATGATCTATAGCATGTATCCAGAGCAGAATATTTCCGCATGGATCGTGAGCGGACGGGGCGGCCTGGGCTGTTCTGCAGCGGTTGGATACAGCATTATAAACAAGACCTCCGAAGTAAACGTGGGCAGCCTGATGCTGAAGTATAACGGCGGCGGACACAGAAAAGTGGGAACCTGCCAGTTTACCGACGAAAATATGGAGACGGACCTTCCTAAGATGCTGGAAGAGCTTTGCCAGATGGCAAACAAATCATAGCGGCAGATAATGTGCAGGCTAGGAAAAGTGCGATGGGATTAACGAAATATCATATATGATTTTAAAAAGTTTTTAGGAGGAAATGATGAAAAAAATATTTGCACTGTTAAGTGTGTGCGCGCTGGCGCTGGGAATCGTTGGCTGTGGTGCACAGAAGGATGATGGAGAAACTTATCGTGTGGTAGAGATGGACACCATAAAAGCGGCGATCGTAGAAGAACTGGGCGATGATTATTTTCCTAATATGCCGTTGGATTCCGATATGTTGGAAGGATTTGTGGGCGTGACCCCCGATATGTATGAGGATTTTCTTGCAGAGATACCCATGATCAGTACAAATGTGGACACCTTGATCGTGGTGAGAGCGAAGTCGGATCAGGCAGACGCAGTGGAAAAAGCGCTGAAAGATTACAGGGATGCGAATGTGAGCAACACCATGCAATATCCCCAGAATCTTGGAAAGATACAGGCTTCCAAGGTAGAGCGTCTTGGAGATTATGTGATTTATGTGCAACTTGGCGGCGATGTCATGGATATACTGGATCAAGGTGATGAGGCTGTGATTGTTCATTGCCAGGAAGTAAATGATAATGTCATTGAAATTATCAGGACGACGATCCGGTGACAATCTCTTGGTAGATCAAATGCCCCACAGCAAGCTGAGTGTGCCTTAGTGCATTGGTATTCTAACCTCTGTGGGAATTAGCGGTGGCTCGCCGTGCAACGGGAGATATGTAATGGTATTCAGCAGCGTATTGTTCCTTTTTCGGTTTTTGCCTATCTTTATGATCTGCTATTTTTTGGCTCCCGGGAGGATGAAAAATTTCATCCTCTTTTTGGGGAGCCTGTTTTTTTATGCCTGGGGGGAGCCGATCTATGTAGTGTTGATGCTGTTCTCCACAGTAGTAGATTATGTGAACGGCCGGTTGATTGAGCGGTGCCGGGGCAGCAGAAAAGCAGTGCTTCCTTTGATAGCTTCCGTAGTGATCAACCTGGGACTGCTGGGCTTTTTTAAATATGCGGATTTTCTGATACAAACGGTGAATACGCTGGCGGGAACCGCTCTTCCTCTGCTGGAACTGGGTCTTCCCATCGGTATTTCCTTTTATACCTTCCAGACTATGTCCTACACCATTGATGTGTACCGTGGAGAGGCAAAGGTACAGAAAAACATACTGGATTTCGGTGTTTATGTGGCCATGTTCCCTCAGCTGATTGCCGGACCTATCGTCAAATATCGGGAGGTGGAGGAGCGGCTTCATAATCGCCATATGGATGTGGTGGCCATTAGCCATGGGCTGAAGCGCTTCTGTATGGGAATGGCAAAGAAGGTTCTGCTGGCTAATAATCTGGGCGCTCTTTGGACGGAGATCTCAGTTCAGAACTATCAGAGCATGAGTATGATGACGGCATGGCTTGGTATGCTGGCCTTCGCCTTCCAGATTTACTTCGATTTTTCAGGTTACTCGGATATGGCCATAGGTCTGGGTGAAATTCTGGGCTTTCATTTTCCGGAAAACTTCAACTATCCCTATATTTCTGCCTCTATTACGGAGTTTTGGCGCAGATGGCATATTTCCCTGGGCAGCTGGTTCCGGGAGTATGTATACATTCCTCTGGGTGGTAACCGGAAGGGACTGCCAAGACAGTTGTTCAATATATTGATCGTCTGGATGTTGACTGGTATATGGCATGGGGCTGGCTGGAATTTTCTGCTGTGGGGATTGTGGTTTGCGTGTCTTCTGGTGCTGGAAAAGATGTTTTTGGGCAGGGTATTGTCCTGGTTTCCAAGAGTTGTGGGGATTCTGTACACCTGCGCTGCAGTGCTGATCGGCTGGGTATTGTTTGAGCTGGCTACACTGGGGGATATTCTCAGTTACCTGCGCGCAATGGTGGGAACGAGCGGATTTTTGGACGCTAACGCTTTTTATCTGGGACGGGAGTATCTGGTCCTGTTGGTGATTGGAGCAGTGGCCTCCACGCCTATTCCAAAGAAGCTTGCTATCCGGCTGGAGCGGTCGAAAACAGGATTATGCATGGCGATCTTTCGGCTGGGGGAGAAGATCATTCCGGCGGCGCTTTTGCTGTTGTGCATTGCTGGCATTGTGGATGATTCCTATAATCCCTTTTTGTATTTTAGATTTTAGAGAGTATTTTTAGGAAAAAACAAGTTAGAATAGACGGAGAGGAGGGCAGGACCGTGAAGGAAAAGAGTAATGCCTTTTTTACCATCGCATTTCTATCATCCATCATATTTATTTTTACCATTGTGGACTTTTTCCACGGGGATAGAGTTTTTTCGGAGACGGAGAACAGGGTTCTTGCCACCAAACCGAAATTTTCCGTTCAGGAGCTGTTTTTCGGCAACTATACATCTGACTACGAAAAATATGTGACAGACCAGTTTGTGGGCAGGGACAAATGGATTTATATTAAGACGGAGACGGATATTCTGCTTCAGAAAAAGACGATCAACGGCGTTTATCTTGGGGCGGGAAACTACCTTATTGAGCAGCATCTGCCACAGGATTACCCGGCGGAGCTGGAGGATGGGAAGCTTGTACTGCTGGAACGCCTTGTGACAGAATGGGATGCCACCGTGATGCTGGTCCCAACGGCAGATAATGTCATAACGGATAAGCTGCCCTCCTATGCGCCTTATTATGACGAGACAGCTCTTCTGGAGCGTGTGGCAGAGATGGCTGGGGAGCGGTGTGTGGATGTATATTCCATTCTCAAAGAACACAGCAGTGAGGATATCTATTACCGCACAGACCATCACTGGACCAGCCTTGGGGTCTATTACGGATACCAGGCCTGGGCGGAGACGGTGGGTGAGGAGCCCTATCCTTATGATGTTGAGGGGATGGTCACGGTCAGTGAGGACTTTTTGGGCACACTCCACTCCAAGATCAATATAGATAGGGCGGGGGACCGTCTTCAGTATTTCCCTGAGACAACGGTGCATCAGCCCCATATCACTTACGACCAGATGAAAGAGTCCGAGAGCTATTATGAGGAATCTTATCTGGAAACAAAAAATAAGTACGGATTCTTCCTGGATGATAATCACGCTCTGGTGGAGATTGATACAGGCTATCAGAACGGCAAGACATTATTTGTGTTGAAGGATTCCTATGCTAACAGCTTAATCCCACTGCTGGCACCCCACTATGAAAAAATCTATGTGGTGGATCTTCGGTATTTCAATGGTCGGCTCTTTGGCCTGATGGAGCAGTATGAGCCGAAAAAAGGAATGGATGTGCTGGTATTATATAATTGTATCCATTTTTTGGAAGAATTCAACTATCTTCCATAGCTGATGAAAATCTGCTGAAATGAGGATGAAGTATACTTATGAGAGCGGTGGTTTTTGATATGGACGGCATCCTGTTTGACACGGAACGTGTCTGTCAGGACAGCTGGATGGAAGTGGCAAAGAAAAGAGGACTGCCGGGTATGGAGGAAATATTCCCACGGTGTATTGGTCGGAACAGCAGCGACAGCAGACAGATTGTGCTGGAGGCCTACGGGAAGGATTTCGATTATGAGAACTTTCGGGCGGAAGCCTCTGCATGGTATTGGGATTATATCGAAACAAACGGTCTGCCAGTGATGCCGGGGGCGGATTCCTTACTTCGCTGGTTAAAGAACGGCGGCTGGAAACTGGGACTGGCTTCCTCAACCAGACGGCCTACTGTGTTAAAAAATCTGGAAATGTCAGGATTTTCGGAGTATTTTTCCGTTGTTGTCACAGGTGATATGGTGGAGCATGCAAAGCCCCGGCCGGAAATCTATCTTCTGGCTTGCAGGGAGCTTGGGGTAAAGCCGGAGGAGGCATACGCCATTGAGGACTCCCCCAACGGAATACGGTCCGCCCATGCGGCAGGTATGCGCCCTTTGATGGTGCCGGACATGATAGCGCCGGATGAAGAGATGGAAGACCTGAGTTTTCGTATTTTCAAGGACCTGAATCAGGTACTGGCATATCTGAGGGAGGGGACGGATTGAGCCATGGCAAGTCTTGGAATTCCACAGAATACCATTGATGTGCTGCAAAAGTATAATTTTCGTATTCAGAAAAAGTATGGGCAAAATTTCCTGATCGACCCCAATGTGCTTACGAGAATTGTCGAGGCGGCGGAAATCTCAAAGGAGGATTGTGTTCTGGAGATTGGGCCCGGTATCGGCACCATGACCCAGTATCTTGCAGAGCGGGCTGGTCGGGTTGTGGCGGTGGAAATCGATAAAAACCTGATTCCCATTTTGGAGGAGACACTGGCCGGTTATGACAATGTGACGCTGATCAATGCTGATATTCTAAAGGTAGATATTGGCGGGATCGTGAAGGAACAAAATCAGGGACGCCCTGTGAAGGTGGTGGCAAATCTTCCCTATTACATCACTACACCTATCATCATGGGGCTGTTTGAGAGCCATGTGCCGCTGCAGAGTATTACCGTCATGGTCCAGAAGGAGGTGGCGGACCGGATGCAGGTTGGTCCGGGCACCAAGGACTATGGCGCCCTGTCATTGGCGGTGCAGTATTATGCAAAGCCGGAGATTGTGACCAATGTTCCGCCCAATTGCTTTATTCCCAGACCCAATGTGGGCAGTGCGGTCATCCGTCTCACCAAATACCAGGAGCTGCCCGTGCAGGTGGAGGACGAAGCAAGACTTTTTTCACTGATCAGAGCAGCGTTTAATCAACGTCGGAAAACCTTGGTCAATGCCTTAAGCAATGCGCCGGGGCTTGGTGTGACGAAGGAACAGGCCGCGGAGGCGTTGGAACATTTAGGCTTATCTCCCACAGTCCGCGGGGAGGCGCTGACGTTGGAACAATTTGCGCGTCTTACCGGGGAACTCCCCCATGGCCGGGAGAGGTGAGCGCAAGGTCAAATTTCGATATTTAGTAAAAAATGGAAGGGTCCACCCACTATATCTTGTATTTTTTTATCAAAATCTGCCTATTTATTTTTGACATCTATATGGGTGCTATGATAAAATAACCTTATTCGGAACGAAAGTGAACCGAATGGCGCAGATGGTTTTTGCTGACGAATAGGGGAGCGGACTACTTTGGATAAATTTGAGTATAAAGTAAGGGCGGATGAAATAAAAGAGCTGATCGCCAGTGGCGAGTATGTCCAGGCGGCTGAGATCGCGGACACTATCGACTGGCGTAGGGTAAAGAGTGTTATGATGCTCTGTACCATCAGCGACCTGTACAAGATCAACAGGCGTTATGAGGATGCCAGAAACATGCTGCTGCTGGCCTATGAGAGAAGGCCGGGAGGAAGGACAATCTGTTATGCACTTTGTGAGCTGTGCATCAAGACGGAGGAATTTGTTCAGGCGGTAGATTATTATAAACAGTTTGTTCAGGTTGCACCCAAGGATCCTGGCAGATATATCCTGCAGTACAAGCTTTACGAGGCCCAGGACGTCAGTCTGGAAGAGCGGATTGGCGTGTTGGAGGAATTAAAGAAACGGGATTATCGGGAAAAATGGGCATATGAGCTGGCTTATCTCTATCACAGAGTGGGACTGGCAACCAAGTGCGTGGAAGAGTGCGACGAGCTGATTCTGTGGTTTGGCGAAGGCAAATATGTTATTAAGGCTATGGAGCTGAAAATGCTGCATCAGCCGCTGAACGCCGTGCAGAAGGAAAAGTATGACCGCAGATTTGAGTCCTCGGACTCTTTTCCGCAGAGCGTGGAAAATGATGAGGAGCAGAATCAGGACCGCGTTGTTTCAGAGGATGTCTATTACAGTGAGCAGCTTTATGCAGTGCCTGAGGAGCCTGAGGAGAAGCCCGAGGTGGATCATGAAGCCGGGGCGCTTCAGGGAGATACGTTGGTCTATGAAAACATCCGCCGTGCGGTGCAGGAGCAGGTCGGGGCTGCTGACAATAGGGAAACCGCTGCACCCAGTCAACCGGAGGAACTTGACATCCATGTGAAAACTATGGATATGGGTCAGTATAATACCATAAACCTGCAGGCGGAGCTGGCTGCAGGCCTGCGTGAGGTGCTGGAAGACGAACATGCAAAGTCGGCGGCTATCACCCGTTCGATTGTTGCTCCCATGCTGGACACGGAGTCCCTGGACTTTCCGGAGCTTGAAGACGAGGATATCAATGAGAACGACGTGGACAACGGCGTCGAACAAATAGAGGGTACGGAGGTATTCTTTGGCGACACCGGCAAATTGGGGGCATTCCAGGCGGAAGAGCAGCCGGAATCTTTTTGGGAGAATGCCTCGGCACATGAGATATTACAGGAGGTTCTGCCGGAATTGCAGGAGGTCAAGGAGCCGGAGACGCCTGAGGAACCTGATGATGTGGAGCGCGAAACAGTGTTGGATGCATCTGAAGGGCTTCCTGGCGAGCCTGAAGAGGTTATCCGGGATGAAACGGCTCAGATTGTCATGAACCAGCTTCGAATGGAGAGATTGGGCATGGAGCAGCAGGCACTGACTGCTCAGCCGCCGAAGGAGCTGGCAGGCGTGCTGTCACAGGAATCGGACGGACAAATCAGCCTTATCATTCCGGAACGGGAGACCGTGGAGAAACAGATCACGGGACAGATGAATATCGAGGATGTTCTTGCCGAGTGGGAACGGCTGAAGCAGGAAGGTCAGGAGAGGCGCGAGGAAGAGGTGCGCCAGCGTGTGCTGCAGCAGACGGGCAACATGTTTACGGAGTTTGAAGCTTCCGTCAGGGACGGCCTGTTAGAGCAGCTGGAGAGCGATGATGCCCTGGATATCGCTGAGGATGACCCGGAGAGTTCGGAAAATATAGAGGAGCTTACAGAGGCAGAGTTGTCCGAGAATGCGGAGGAACTGACAGAAGCAGAAGAGACAGAGTTGTCTGAGAATGCTGGGGAGCCGACAGAGGCAGAAGAGACAGAGCTGTCTGAAAATGCAGAGGCGCCCACAGAAGCAGGAGAGGCAGAGTCGTCCGACAATGCGGAGGAACTTGTGCAGGATGTCGGTGAGCCAGAGAATATAGAGGAAGATGCGAAGACCGACGGTGAGGAAGTGCCGGAAGGGTCGGGTGCAGAACCTGATGATTCGGAGGACCTTGGCGAGGTAGAGGAACTGGAGGAGATTCAGGAGGGGGCTGAAGAATCTCCTGAGGAGACGGAGGAACCTCAGCGGGAGGCAGCTCCCCAAAAAGCGTCAACGGAATCAGACGATGCCCAGCAGCATTCCGAAGAACGCGAAAAGGAGAAAGCGAGGGCGCTGACTCAGGAGGAGAGGGAGCTCTTCGCACCTTATATACAGAGTAAAACGGCCAAAGAGCAGCTTGTTAAGGCAATTGACAATATCAGCCTGGCAGCCTATACGGGCAACATCATAATCACCGGTGACGAGGGCATGGACACCACCACCCTGGCGAAAAATATGATCAGGGAGGTACAGCTGACTGACAGCAACTTCTCCGGAAAGGTGGCAAAGATTTCCGGCAACACCTTGAATAAGAAAGATGTTGCGGAGACCATTAGTAAGTTGAAAAATGGGGCTCTGATCATTCAGAAGGCATCTGAAATGAATCGGGACACTGCGGCTGCCCTCCACAGGGAGCTTCAACAGGAGTCCTTGGGAATCATAATAGTGCTGGAGGACAGTAAAAAGGCGGTAAATCAATTCCTCGAGGAAAACAAGGAGCTGGCGGCCTGCTTTACATCCCGAATGAATGTGGAAGCGTTGAGCAACGATATGTTGGTGGCATTTGGCAGACAATACGCGAAGGGTATGGAGTACTCCATTGATGAACTGGGCGTGTTGGCTCTGCATACCAGGATTGAGGAGCTGCAGACCATTGATCATGCAGTAACGGTGCTTGAGGTCAAGCAGATGGTGGACGAAGCCATTCATCATGCCAACAGAAAAACCCTGGGGCACTTTTTGGATATACTGATGGCAAGGCGATATGATGAAGAGGATATGATCATTCTGACTGAGAAGGATTTTGTGTGAAAGGCGGGGGAAGATAGTGGCAAGAACAGCAGAAAAGACAGTGGGAACAGAAGCGAAAAAGAAGACACCAACAAAAAAGACAGTGGGGACGGAAAAGGCTGTCAAATCGGAAATGGGAAATGTCTCTGAAAAAAAGGTTAAGGCCGTAAAAGCGCAGAATGCGGTAGAAAAGGTGTTTATCTCGGAAGCAGATCAATATCTGTTCTCCCAGGGAACCCATTACGACATTTATAAAAAGCTGGGTGCACATCCCTCCATTGAAGATGGCAGGAAGGGCATTTACTTCGGTGTCTGGGCGCCAAACGCCAGTCAGGTTCATGTGACGGGAAGCTTTAATAGCTGGAGTGAGGATGCTCATCCCATGGAAAAGCTGGGCCCTGTGGGCATATGGGGTTTGTTTGTTCCTGATATCGGCGAGGGAGAAATGTATAAATTTCTTATTACCGCAGCTGACGGAAGAAAGCTGTACAAAGCAGATCCCTTTGCCAACTATGCGGAGTTTCGTCCCGGCACAGCGTCTATCACCACCGACCTTAGCGGTTTTGACTGGAAGGACGAGAAGTGGATGGAGCAGCGGGACCAGAAGGATATGCGGAAGCAGCCCCTGGCTATTTACGAGTGCCATGTGGGATCTTTTATGAAGCATCCTGACGGAACGGAGGACGGTTTTTACAACTATCGGCAGTTTGCTGACAGGATTGTGGAATATTTAAAGGAAATGAAGTATACCCATATTGAACTGATGGGTATTGCGGAGCATCCCTTTGACGGCTCCTGGGGATATCAGGTGACGGGCTACTATGCGCCCACCTCCCGCTATGGCACGCCCAAGGACTTCATGTATCTGGTGAACGCTCTCCACAGGGCGGGCGTTGGCGTGATACTGGACTGGGTGCCCGCGCATTTTGCAACCGACGCACACGGCTTGGGAGCCTTTGACGGTCAGTGTATTTTTGAACATCCCGATCCCCGCCTGGGAGAGCATCCCGACTGGGGTACAAAGATCTTTAACTACGGCAAGCCTGAGGTGAAGAATTTCCTGATCGCCAACGTGCTTTATTGGCTGCGGGAGTTCCATGTGGATGGAATCCGGGTGGACGCTGTGGCTTCCATGTTGTATCTGGATTACGGCAAGAAGGATGGTCAGTGGCTGCCCAACAAGTACGGCGGAAACAAGAATCTGGATGCCATTGAGTTCTTCCGGCATATGAATTCTGTGGTTCGCGGTACATACCCCGGCTTTATGACCATTGCTGAGGAGTCCACTGCATGGCCCAACGTGACAGGTGAGGTGGGCGACGAAGGCCTGGGCTTCACCTTCAAGTGGAACATGGGCTGGATGCATGATTTCTGCGACTATATGAAGCTGGATCCCATTTACAGAAAGGGCGACCATTATGGAATGACCTTTGCCATGAGTTACAACTCCAGCGAGAAGTATATCCTGCCCCTTTCCCATGACGAAGTTGTGCACTTGAAATGCTCCATGGTAAACAAGATGCCCGGATATCAGATAGACAAATATGCCAATCTGCGGGCCGGCTATACCTATATGTTTGGCCACGCCGGCAAGAAGCTGTTGTTCATGGGCCAGGAATTTGGTCAGGAGCGGGAGTGGAGCGAAGCCAGGGAGATTGACTGGTTCCTGTTGGCGGAGCGCAACAATGCGGGTATGAAGGACTATGTGAAGGAGCTGCTGCGGATCTACCGTAAGTATCCTGCCATGTATGAGCTTGATGACAGTTGGGACGGCTTTGAGTGGATGAATGCGGACGATAAGGACAACAGCGTATTCTCCTTTGTGAGAAAGTCCGCTGCAGGAACCAACAGCCTGTTGTTTGTGATGAACATGACACCCATAAAGCGGGAAGGCTACAGGGTGCCTGTGCCTAAGAAGAAAAAGTATAAGCTGCTTTTGAACAGTGACGAGGAGAGGTTCGGCGGCTGGGGCAATGAGCTTCCTGCAGAGGTGACTGCGGAGACGGTACCATGCAATTACCGTGATTATTCCATCGCGCTGGATCTGCCGCCTTATGGGGCTGCGGTGTATGTGTTTTAAAGATTGGAGTTTATGATAAAGTTCATAATGGATAAGATGAATCCCGGCGGAAAATGGTTTCTGCCGGGATTTGTTAAAAAATTGACTGTACAATTATTGTGAAGATTGGAGCAACTGGTCATAATTTACCTTCGTGTCGGCCTCCAGTCCGCATTTGTTTACAGCAACACAGATTTGTTCAACTGTCTCGAAAGATTCTTCCGACTCTTCTGCAATGGGCTCAGGTGCTTTTCCCTTACGCAGCATGCGACGGATCAGCTCAATCAGCTTGAGGATTTGACCTTGTTCTTCACCGTCTTCGAAGGCTTCTCTGTACCATACCTTCTTAGGACCGGGAAGAATTTGCTACTGCATCAGGATGTGTATGCAGGCACTTTGAATGCGCTGGCATATGCCGGGAGGGAGGTAGTGCGCGCAGAAGATTTGCTTCCAGCGCCTACGGAAAGCTTCTATCACGCAGGGCGAGATAGGCTGACTAACCAGTTTAGTGACGCTTCCATGTATGAGATGAAAAATGGAAGCATCCATGTTCAATATTAAGCCGACAAAACAACGGATTGTTCATCCGGAGTCACTGTTGCTGATGCTGCAAGCTTTGACGGGTGATAGGCGATATCTGAAAATACTTAATTCTATGACAGAGGAAGACAAGAAAGGAGAAATGACTATGTGTGAGCTGCTCGATAAATATGAAAAATAGAGGAATCCAGAAAGGAATCAAGCAAGGAATCCGGCAGGGAGAAGCCAGGTATGCAGCGTTGAATGAAAAGCTGATCAAACTGGGCCGCATTGATGATCTCTGCAGGGCCGCAGGCAGCAAAAGATATCGCAGCCAGCTTTATAAGGAACTTGCGTTGTAAAGATTTTTCATACTTCTGCCGAAATACAAGGTAAGCGCCATCCGACGCTTACCTTTATTTTCGCGAGCAGAGAGCCATGCACGGACGCTTGCGCACGCATATGGCGAACGTCGCGACAACGAGCGGCAGCGAGTGCACAAGGAGAGTTTATTTTGAAAATATCATTTTATCAACAGAACGTACCCGAGACAGAAAAGCAGAATGCAGAGAAGGCCCATACTTCCCATGGCGCCCATAAAAATGTAACTGTGGCAATGGCCGCGGCTCCCGGCGCTGTGTATTCAGAGAACAACCGAAACTGGGCCGGTATAGGAAAGGCTGAGAAGGGAAAGAGCCTGCTCGACATCCAGCAGGAGGCGGAGTATACAAACGCTGATGTGCAGCAGGATTATGTGACACTGATGTCACATATTATGTCCGAGGAAGATTACGCAAAGCTCCAGGAAGAAGGTTTTGACTTCCGCAGCATGGATCCTGAGGAGGCTGTGACCATCGTTGACAGGATCAAGGCGGAGCTTGCCCGGTCCGGCAAGGAGATCAAGGGCTATACCGATGATATTGACATGGAGACGCTGACAGCGGCCCTGGGCAGCCAGGTACTGGCTAACGCTGTGGCAGACAGCTTCCGGGATGCAGACCTTCCTATGACTCGGGAGAACCTGGAGCTGGTGGAAAAGGCCTGGAATATGGCAAGTGAGTTGGAGCCCATGGATGAAGGAGCCAGCCGCTATCTGATCGACAATGAGCTGGAGCCTGAAATCTGGAATCTATATCTGGCCCAGAACAGTGGCGCAGGGGCATCCAGTGTCAATGCTCCTCAGTATTATGCAGAGGACGTCCAGGGCTATTACACCCGGAATGCAGAACCCGGACAGAGCGGAGAACTTGCGGAGCAGATTGACCATGTGATCGAACAGTCCGGCAGGGAAGTGAATGAGGAAAACAGACAAAACGCGTCATGGCTTTTAGAGAACGGTCTGCCCCTGACAGTGGAGAATCTGGACAGACTGGAGGAACTGCAGTCTGTACAGCTGCCGGTGACGGCGGAGGACTTTGCCCAGACGGCGGCGGATGCGATCGCAGAGGGAAAGGATCCCATACATGCGAACTTGAGCGGTAAGAGTGAAAATCTTTATGAGAAGGCTTCGAGACTGGCGGAGTATTATCATTCCGAAGAGGCCTGGGAGCGGCTTGCAGGAGATGTGACAGCCAGAAGGCAGCTGGAGGAGATCCGGCTTCGGATGACGGCCGAGGTGAATGTAAAATTGTTAAAGAGCGGCTTTTCCATCGATACTGCGCCTATGGAGGAGCTTGTGGAAGCTCTGAAACAGGTGGAGAGGGAGCTTGCCGGGCAGTACTTCCCCGATGATGCCCAGGCATTGGAAAAATATCGCAGTTACAATGCGGTGAACAATGTGGTAGAGGAGCTGCCCGGACTGCCGGCACAGGTAATAGGCACCTTTACGGAGGGTCAGAGTACGGCCACATTGGAGGAGTTCCACAGGGAAGGCAAGGCGGTTCAGGAGAGCTATGAACATGCCCGGGGTAGCTACGAAACCCTGATGACGTCTCCAAGGGCGGATATGGGTGACAGCATCAGGAAGGCCTTCGCCAATGTGGATGACATTCTCCGGGATCTCGGCATAGAGCCCACGGAGGAGACACGCAGGGCGGCAAGAATCCTTGGCTATAATCGTATGGAGATGACTGCGGAGAACCTGGCGAGCGTCATGGAGGCGGACAAACAGGTAAAATCCGTGATAGAGAAGCTGACTCCGGCAGCAGTGCTGAAAATGATCCGGGATGGCATCAATCCTCTGGAGAAGAGCTTTGCAGAGCTTGAGAGCTATTTTGAGGAGATGCCCGAGGAATACCGGAAAGAGGTGGAGAGCTACAGCCGCTTCCTGTACGGACTGGAGCAGAACAAAGCTATTACGGAGGCTGAACGCGAAAGCTATATCGGTATCTATCGGCTGGTGCGCCAGATTGAGAAATCGGACGGTGCAGTGGTTGGCGCCCTGGTGAATACCCAGGCGGAGCTCCACTTTTCCAACCTGCTTTCCGCAGTGCGCAGCGGCAAGGTGAGATCCGTGGATGTGAAGGTAGCCGATGAACTGGGTACTGTGGCAGAACTGGTGCGGAAGGGTGAGACCATCTCAGAGCAGATTGGCAGAGCCTTTACGGAAGCTGCCAACAAGGTTCTGACAGAAGTGTCACATAATGAAGCGGCTGATCGGGAATATAGGCAGCAGGAGCTGGAGCAGTTGAGGGAGACCGTGGCAAACGCTGATGACGAGAGTATGGCTATGCTGCAGCGGGGCCAGCTTTCATCGGGAGCTGACAATCTCATGGCGGCACAGGCGCTGATAAATGGCAGCTCGAATTTGTTTGGTTCTGTGGGAAATAGTGGAAACAGCCGCAAAAACATGACGGGCATTCCACAAGGAGAAACGACAAAGGTGTCACATTCTGCCAGCGAAGGAATACCGGAAATTGCAGAGGGACAGGAGAACGTGAACGTAACAGCCGAGGTTTCGGGTATGGCACCCGTTCCTGGCGGAAACCTCTGGGAAGCTTTGGATGACAGGGAAGCCTTTGTTCAGGAGTATGACAGCCTGACCCAGGATGCACTGGAGGCTGTGGAGACCGCATCCCTGCAGGAAGCTGACACCAGCCTTGACGTGCGCGGCATGCAGCTTGTCCACAAACAGCTCACGGTGGCAAGTGCACTGGCGAAGCAGGAGGAATATTTCATTCCCATGTACATAGGCGAAACTCTGACCCGGGTTCATCTGACTCTGGATCGGAGCGGTTCGGGGCGAGGAAACGTGAGCGTGGGCGTACAGCTGTCCGAAGAGTCACGGCTGGAGGCGCACTTTCATCTGGAAAACGGTGCACTCAAAGGAATTTTTGCAGCCCAGGATCAAAATGAGGTAATGAAATTACAGGAATTGGCCGATACCTTTAGAGAGGAAGTGGGAGATGCCTGGTCGGTGAGCAGCATTGAGATCACCACCATAGCTTCCACGGCAGCCATAGAAACAGAAACAGTAGAAGATGCTGCTACAGAGAACGCAGAGTTGTACCGAGTGGCAAAGGTGTTCCTGCAGGCAGTCCAGAAAAGAGGAATTTAATTTATGAGAATTAACTACAACGTATCCGCAATGTTGTCCAATAACGCGCTTTCCAATAATGACGATCTGCTGGCACAGTCCCTGCAGAGACTGTCGTCCGGCTTAAAGATCAACAACGCTAAGGACAACCCGGCAGGTCTGGCCATGGCGAAGAGAATGAATGCACAGATAGAGAGCCTGAAGGTGGCGAATCAGAATGCCAGCGACGGCGTGTCCATCGTTGAGACGGCGGACGGCGCCATGAATGAGATCAGCGAGATGCTGCAGCGCATGAATGAGCTGGCCGTGAAGGCAGCCAACGGCACCTGGAGCGATAATGACAGAGCCACCATGCAGGAGGAAATCCAACAGCTGAAGGAAGAGGTCACCAGGATTGCGGAGACCACAGAGTTCAACGGCCAGAAGATCTTGGATGGCGCGTTCTCCTTAAAGGGCTACACAAACAATATTGATGTAAAGGTTAATTCTTATTCTGACGAGGTTATTCCGAAGGAATACATATTAAAAAACCTGAAAGTTTCTTATTGTGAGGAGGAAGGAACCTACAAGGTGGACCCGGAGTCCTTTGTTGCGGGTGAAGATTTTCCTAAGGACACGAAGGTATCCATAAAGGATGATTTAGTGATTCTTCAGGCTGACAACGGTTTTGAGATGCGGCTTGATATTTCCCGTGTGGATTTTAGCGGCTCAACGGATGTTGAGACGTGGAAGAGCATTACATTCCCCAGGGAAGGGGACAATAGGGATTTTGCCAATATATTAGATAACCTGACAGTTTCCTATTGTGTGGAAGATGGCAGCTATAAGGTGGACTCCATTACTCCGGGTGAAGATTATACGGAGGGAGAAGTAAATGTATCTATAAATGGCACTGTGGTGACGATTAAGACTGACAGTGGTTTGGAAATGCAGTTGGATGTTTCCGAAGATTTTAAAGACCTTACAGCAGAAGATGTTAAGACTACGACGTGGAAGAGCGTAACGTACGGCGTGCCGGATCCTAAGGCTCCCCTTGACCCTGACAACATTGGAAATGCCATAGTTATCGATGCCACCGGTATCGGTGCCATGAAGATTCAGGTGGGTGCAAACGAGGGCCAGACTCTGGATATGGATATTCCCGCCATCAGCCTAAAAAGCATGGGTATTGAGAATATGGATGTGCTGACTAAGGACAATGCACTTGATGCCATTGTGCGCATTGACGGCGCGATAAAATATGTGTCTTCCGTGCGCGGCCGTCTGGGTGCATACCAGAACAGGCTGGAGTCCACCATCAACAATCTGGATGTGACCACCGAGAACATGACAGCCGCATATTCCAGGATCATGGATGTGGACATGGCTGAGGAGATGACGCAGTATACAACCTATCAGGTGTTGACTCAGGCCGGAACCTCCATGCTGGCTCAGGCAAACGAGAGACCTTCACAGGTGCTTCAGCTTTTGCAATAAGGAGTGAAAAATGACAAGGGAAGCAAAACAACAGTTTACACTCAGGATCACTCAGGCGAATTCCACAGAGATGGTTGTAATCCTGTATGAAATGCTTTTATGTTATCTGAAGGAGAGCGGGGAGCTGCTGGATGACGAGGACAAGGCAGCTTTCCGGGAAGCAGTCCGCAAGGCAAGAGGATGCCTCAATGAATTGATCAATTCCCTGCATATGGAATATGAGCCAGCTCCGGCGCTGTTACAGCTGTACTTATTTTGCATCAGAAGGCTTGCTGTGGGCGAGGCAAAGAGCGAAGCGCAGCCCCTGCTGGAAATCGAGCAGGTGATACGTCCGCTCCATGACGCCTATGAAAAGATTTCCGAACAGAACAATTCGGGCCCAGTTATGGCCAATTCCCAGACGGTCTATGCAGGTCTCACTTATGGTAGAAATACTCTAACTGAGAACATGGCCGACCAGGGGGCGAACCGGGGAATGTACATCTAATTGTTCATCCCGGGGCAGTTTCTCGGCAGCTGCCAGATCCAGCAGGTGCTTGTATCTTTTTTGGAGTGCATAGATTTCGTAAATATAGCTATCGATCATATCCTCATCAAGAGCGTTGTCAAAACCCGCGTAGGCAAGATTTAGTGCCTGACGGGTTTTTTCTATGGAATCCTGCAGTGTCACAGGAGAATAATCCTCATCCGTAGGACAAGTTCTGCCTGTCCTCTGACTGAAATACATTTTCATAATTTTGATTCCTTTCCGCTGGATTGTTACAAGTATAAGCAAAAATTTTCTAAATTATTCCATTTTTACCAGAAAAAGTTATTCAGACAAGAATAATCCAATCCAGAATCTCATAAGGTGTAGAGAGAACAGGCAGTAGAAAACAGGGAGCGGTAATGACGGATCATACGATGGGAATGGTGGCATTGGTAGCAATTTGTGCTATTGTGCTTTTCATAGGTGTTATGAAGAGGAAGATGGAGTGGCTGCTGAATGTTTTGATGAGGAGCATTCTGGGTACGATTGCTATTTATTTTGTGAATGGGGCGCTTGCAGGAGTAGGGATCAGTCTGGGAGTGGGAATCAACCCACTGACTGTTTTGACATCCGGAATACTAGGATTTCCGGGTCTTGTGGCGATTTACGGAGTAGGATTTTATAATTATTTGTAAGATTTTACTAAAAATGATTTTTTTGATTTTTGCCTCTTGCATTCTTGAAAATCTTTGGTTATAATGCGTTTACAACAAATCAATGATTCACTTTTTTACGATTCAAAAGATTCAATTTTACTCGTGAGGTAATTATCGCCTCGTAGTTCAAGTGAGTTAATCTGACAGAAGGAGATGATGAAGTTTTTGGCGGCTTTTTGCGTTCTGTTATTGGCTGCCTGCTATTGTGACTATCGAAAGAAAAAAATTCCCAATTATCTGATAGCGGCCATGGCCCTTACAGGTGTGGTATGGCGGTTTCTAATGGCGGGGGTATCGGGGGCAGCGGTCTGTGTGCTTCAGATGGTGCTCATTGGAAGCATCCTGTATCCTCTCTTCAAGATTGGCACCGTGGGCGCTGGGGATGTAAAATTATTCGGTGTGACGGCAGGTTGTCTGCCCTTCGAAAAAATCTTTGTATTCATATTTATATCTTTGCTGATCGCAGCAATAATTTCACTTGTGAAGTTTTGGAAATATGGAAATTTCAGAGAACGTCTTCATTATTTGACGGAATATCTGACAGACGTTTGGAAAAGCGGTAGTTTTCGGCTCTATCTGGAAAACGGAGTTGACAGCCCTGACATCAGACTCTGTCTTTCCGGTCCGGTGCTCCTTAGCCTGCTGCTGTATTTGGGAGGTGTCTATTGAAAGAGATGAATAAACAGAAATCAGTGCCGGATGGAAAAATGCTGGTGCTTTGTGATACAGAGGAAGAATATGCACAGCTGATGACGGATTATCTCCAAAAGCAAAAGGATCTGCCCTGGGTTTTGCGCACCTATACGGATGTGCAGGAGCTGCTGAAGGAAGGACTGGATGCAGTGACGCTTCTGGTGGTGGCGGAATCCGCTTATACGGAGGAATTTCGGCAGCTTGCACCGTCCAGGTTAGTGGTGCTGAATGAAAGCGGTCTCATGCGCTGGGAAAATCTCTGTTATGTGGACAAGTATCAGAAGGCGGAGGACGTGTTGAGGTATCTTTTGGAAATCTATATGGAGATTGCCGATAATCCGCTTCCCAGACTGCAGAAGAACTGCAAGACGGTTTTTATCGGAAATTATTCCCCGGTACACAGGAGCATGCAGACCTCCATGGCGCTTACCCTGAGTCAGCTGCTGGCAAAGGACCACGCCACGCTGTACCTGAATTTTGAGCATTATGCCGGGCTGCCGGAGCTGGTGCCGGATACGCAGACCCACGACATTGCGGACCTGCTGTTTTTTCTGGAATCGGATCAGGAAAAATTCCGTCTTCGGCTGCAGACTATGATAAAGCACATCGGTCAGTTGGATTATGTGCCGCCCATGAAGTCGGGGCAGAATTTGCTTACAGTCACCGCAGCAGAATGGCTGGGGTTTTTTCAGAAAATAGAAGAGCTTGGGGAGTACGAATATGTGGTTCTGGACCTGAGCGAGTGCATGCAGGGGCTTTTTCAGATCTTGCGACTGTGCAGAAGGATTTTTACCGTCACCAGGGAGGACAGGATTGCGCAGAGCAAGCTTCTGCAGTACGAGCAGCTGCTCTCCCTCTGCGAGTATGAAGATGTGCTGGAAAAGACAAAGCGTCTGAGTTTGTGCCATATTCGCAGGCTGCCGGAGGAATTGGAGCAGCTGACGAAAGGGGATCTTGCAAAGCTGGCAAGAGGGCTAATAGAAGAGATATGACAAAAGAGGTATGACCGGGGAGATAGAGGAACCATTCGAAACAGAGAAAGGGGTGTCTGTTAATGGAATACAAAGAACTGAAAAGGGAGCTGCGGACAAAGGTCCAGGAAAGGATGGATTATGGAAAAGACCTTTCTGATCAGGAGGTGGAGGAGACCATCGATGAAGTGCTGCTTGGGCAGAAAAATCTTGTTACCTGTCCAGTTGAAATACGCAGAAAACTGAAGAAAGAGCTTTTTGACTCTCTGCGGCGGCTGGACATTCTACAAATATTTGTGGAGGACAGTTCGGTGACAGAGATCATGATCAATGGGAAGGACCACATCTTTGTGGAACAGGACGGAAGACTGAGGAAACTGGATACAGGTTTTGAATCTATAGAAAAGCTGCAGGATGTGATCCAACAGATCGTGGCAGGGTGCAACAGGGTGGTGAACGAGGCGTCACCCATTGTAGATGCCAGGCTGCCCAATGGTTCGAGAGTCAATATTGTGATGAATCCGGTGGCTCTAAACGGTCCGATTGTCACCATCCGGCGCTTTCCAGACAAGCCTATCACCATGGAAAAACTGCTGCAAAGCGACTCCATCTCCCTGGAGGCTGCGAAGCTTTTAGAAAAGCTGGTGAAGGCCAAATACAATATATTTATCAGCGGAGGGACCGGCAGTGGAAAAACTACTTTTCTCAATGTGCTATCCCGCTATATTCCCACTGATGAGCGAGTCATCACGATCGAAGACAGCGCGGAGCTGCAGCTGCAGGGTTTGAGTAATCTGGTGCGGCTGGAGACCAGGAACAGCAATGTGGAAGGCTGTAATGAAATTACCATCCGGGAGCTCATACGTTCATCCTTGAGGATGCGTCCCGATAGGATCATTGTCGGCGAAGTACGAGGCGCGGAAGCCATAGACATGTTGCAGTGTTTGAACACTGGGCATGACGGCAGTATGTCAACAGGCCATGCAAACAGTGCCAGGGATATGCTGGGGCGACTGGAAAACATGGTACTCATGGGAGTGGAGCTGCCGCTGGCTGCCATCCGCCAGCAGATCGCGTCGGGCGTGGATATTATCGTGCATCTGGGAAGACTGCGGGACAAGTCCAGAAGAGTGCTGGAAATTGTAGAGATAATGGGCTGTGAAAACAATGAGATCAAGCTGAATCCGCTGTTTTCGTTTGAGGAGTTGGGGGAGGACAGCGCTGGAAATATTGTGGGCAGGCTGCAGAGGAAAGGAGTGCTGTTGCGTGAAAATAAACTTAAAGCGGCAGGATTGTCATGAGTACCGCTGGAAAAAGAGGGAAGGGCTCGCTGCAGTTTTACTGTCGGTGGCAGTCGTGGGACTGTTTTCATTCTTCTTTTATCGCAGCCTTTGGGCAGTCCCCGCGCTCTCCCCCATAGGAGTATTTTGCTATCGCAGCATTCGGAGGAAAAATGCGGAGAGGTACAGGGAAGAGCTGACGGTCCAGTTCCGGGAGTGCATCCTTGCGGCTGCCACCTCTCTACAGGCGGGATATTCCGCGGAAAACGCTTTTGTGGAATGTGGAAAGGATATGAAGCTGATGTACGGTGATGCGTCGCCAATCTGCAGGGAACTTGGAATTATTCGCAGAGGGCTCCAGATTAATATCACGCTGGAGGAGCTTTTGCAGGATTTTGCCAGGCGAAGCGGCTGTGAGGAGATCAATCAATTTGCCCAGATTTTTTCCCTGGCCAAGCGAAATGGAGGAAATATGGCGGCAATCATAAGGAGTTCCGCTGCTTTGATTGGTAAGCAGATAGAGCTGCGCCAGGAGCTTCGTACTCTGCTTTCGGGTAAGAAAATGGAGCTGAATATCATGAAGGCAATGCCCTTTGGCATTTTGACCTATATCAGTTTTGGAAATCCCGGTTATTTCGATATGCTGTATCACAATTTAACAGGAGCAGCAATGATGACGGGCTGTCTGGCAGCATATCTGGCGGCGTGTATGCTGGGGGAGCGGGTATTAGAAAAAATGATGGCAGAGGTATAAGTATTAGGCAATGAAGGCAGGAAAAGAAAAAGGAACAGAAATAGGTAAATGCCAAAGCCGAGAAAACATCTTTCGCAGGGTGTCAATGTTTCTCTATAAGCAGGCATGTATCAGGAGGCTGCCGCTGTTTTCTTCCCGACAGGTGGAGAGTGATCTGGTGCAGCTTCACCCCGGAGAAAATATTCAATGGATCAAGACAGAATATTATGTAAAAAAGTTGTCCTTGAGTCTGACGATCCTGCTTGTGGGTATTTTGTTTGGTGCAGCTGCCAGGATTGCCGCAGGAAGCAAGGTATTGCTGCAGGAGGATGGCAGCATACCCAGAGGGACCTATCTGGATGGAGAACTGGAGCTGCAGGTGACGGCGGATATGGGAGACGGAGCCCAAGAGTTTCAGATCCGGCTGTATCCGAAGCTGTTGACAGGGGAAGAACTGGAGACGTTGGCTGCGGAATTTTTGGAGCAGCTCCCGGATTTGATCAGAGGAAAAAATCAAAGCCTGCAGAAAGTAACAGAAGATTTGGAATTGCTGGAAGCCTATGAGGGTTTTCCGTTCCGGGTGGAATGGAGCAGCAGCCAGCCGGATGTATTGGGAAGCGGTGGGACAGTCAGAATGCCCGAGGAACAAGTGGAAGTGGAGCTGCTTGCTGAATTGACCTATCAGGATTATGTCAAGGAAGAGAGTGTCCGAGTTACGGTGGTTCCACCGGTACTGACGCCTCAGGAGCAGTTTCACAGAGAATTGGAGGAGTATCTCTTGGCTTCTGAAGAGGAAGGCCGCCGGGAGGATCAGTGGATCTTGCCCGACCGGTGGCAGGACCATGAGGTCAGTTGGAGCCAGAAGGTGGAGGATAACAGTGTATTGTTGTGGGCTGCTGCGCTGGCAGTGACAGTGTTGGTGTATATTCTTTCGGATAAGGACCTCCATCAGCAGCTGGAGAAAAGAAAAAAATCTCTGCAGCAGGAGTATCCTGATCTGGTGCATCAACTGGCATTGTATGTGGGAGCAGGTATGACTGTGCGGGGCGCTTTTCAGAAAATTGCATCCGACTATGAGAGAAAGCAGGGCAGCATGGACGGAAGACATCCGGCTTACGAGGAGGTACTCTACACCTGCCGGGAGCTGAAGTCGGGTGTTTCGGAAGGGGCGGCCTATGAACATTTTGGAAGAAGGACGGGGCGTCAGGAGTATATCAGGCTCAGCACGTTGCTGATGCAGAATTTAAAGCGTGGCAACAGCACGCTCCTGGAACGGCTGCGGGAGGAGGCGGACAAGGCTGGGGAAGAGCGGTTGATGCAGAGCAGGAGACTGGGAGAGGAAGCTGGCACAAGGCTGCTGGTGCCAATGGTTCTGATGCTGGCGGTGGTGATGGTGATGATCATGGCACCAGCTTTCTCTGCAATGTGAAGCGATACAGTGCCCTGTCAAGAATGCTTGAAAATACAAAAATGTAGAAAGGAAAGGTAGAAAAAATGAAGAAACGATCTGAGAATCTGAAAGTCTGGAGACAGTTCATAAAGGAAGAGGATGGTATGGGAACAGTGGAAGTCATTCTGATCATTGTGGTCCTGGTAGGGCTCGTCATCATTTTTAAGGATCAAATAACAAAAATCGTGAATGATCTCTTCAACAAAATTTCCTCACAGACAGGCAAAATATAATGAAGGGACAAAATGGGTATCTGACAGTATACATGGCGCTCTGTATCGGCGTGATCCTATCTCTTTGCCTGACATTGATAGAGGGTGCGCGGCGAAGCGGAGCAGCCATGGAAGCTGCCTGCGTGGCCGATATTGGAATTCAAAGCGTGTTTGCGGAGTATCACCGCCAGCTTTTGGAGCAGTATAATCTGTTTGCTATTGATTCCTCCTACGGTACAGCCAGTCCCGGTCCGTATAATACGGAAGCCCGTCTGCTGTACTATCTGGAAAAAAATGTGGATTTAGAGGATATACGTTGGACATCTTTTGGTTATCGGGATTTTTTGAAACTGCGTGTGGATGGGATAGAAATGACAAAAGTGTCAATTTTGACAGACCAGGGAGGTGGAGTGTTTCGTAGGCGTGCAGTGGAGGCGGTGCGGGACGATATAGGATTGTCTGCGCTAACGGAACTGATGGAGTGGATGGAGGTCATAGAGGTAAACGGGCTTGACACTGCACAGACCCAGCAGGAAAAGGAAGCCGCAGATAAAAGCATCCGGGAATACGAATACGAGGATGAAGAGGGAGAACAGCATGTAGGGGTAGAAAATCCCACCATGGTGCTGGAGGAAAAGCGGGGATTAGGTATTCTGAAACTGGTAGTGGAGGATGAGGACAAGCTTTCAAAAACAACGTTGAATACCTCCGGGCTGATCTACCAGCGAATGAAGCAGGGAAAGATCAGCCAGGGAAATCTGGCGCTGGAGGAGGCTGTTTGGATGGAGGATCTGGCAGAGCGCCTTCTGTTTCAGGAGTATCTGCTTCGCTATATGGGCAGGTACGGTCAAGATGAGGGAAAGGAAGCTCTGCACTATCAAATTGAATATTTGATTGCTGGCAAAGAAAATGATATCGACAATCTGCGTAGTGTGGCAAATCGTATCTGTGCTCTCAGGGAGGCAGCCAATGCAATCTACCTGTGGAACGATCCCGTAAAAAATACAGAGGTGGAATTAGCGGCTCAAGCCATCGGTGCAGCCCTTGGTCTACCGGCCATTGCCCCAGTGCTCAAGGTCACAATGATACTGGGCTGGGCTTACGCTGAGAGTGTCTATGACGTGAAAACATTGCTTTCCGGGGGAAGGGTTCCGCTTATGAAGGATGAGGCGAGCTGGCATTACGGACTTACTACTGCGCTTTCCGGTGAACTGGGAGACAGCTCCCAAGGAGGGTACGGCATGAGTTATGAAGATTATCTGCGTGTGTTTATGACTTTGATAGATATAGATAAGCTCACTGGACGGGCCATGGACATGGTGGAAGCGGATATCCGCATGACGGACGGCAATGGCGCGTTCTGCCTGGATGGCTGTTATGACCGTTTGGAATTTGACATTCGGATGAGCAGCGCTTTTGGGTATGAGTATCAACTGGATCGCACATGGTCTTACTATTGAGAGAAGGGAGGTGAGCAGGGATGTCCTTTCTATGGGGTGGAAAACAACTGAAACTATCAACCGTGAACAAAAAAACGAAACCTTCTCCGACCAATCATAAGTTATCCCCGGACTTTGCCCAGAGTCCGACAAGATTTTTCTGCGGCGGAATCAGCCGTATTTTCCCCAAAAGCCATACCATAGAGAGGATATCCCTGCTCACCTCCCTGAGACGGGAGGCGGAGGCAGGCATGACAGTTGAAGCAGCGGTGGTTCTGCCCCTGTTTCTCTATTTTCTCTTAAATTTAAGCTGTGCTATTGAGCTGATACGGCTCCACGGTAATCTGCAGCTTGCTCTTTGGGATACCTGCAGCAGGATAGCTGTCTATGGTCATGTGCTGGGCGACAGCGATCTGGCGCCTATGTTCACAGGACTTTACATAATGAATCAGCTGGAGGAGTACGCAGGTAAGGAGTACTTGGATAATGCACCTGTCAAGAACGGTGCAAAAGGCCTTAATCTCTGGGGAAGCAATATTTTTTCCTCCCAGGATGAGCTGGATGTGATTGTAACCTATACGGCATCGCCCTGGAGCAGCTATGCGCCTTTTGCTTCTTTTTCTATGGCAAACCGATACTATGCTCATATTTGGACTGGGTACGAAATCCCTCAAAATCCGGAGGAAGCCCTAGAGAAGCTTGACGTGGTATACATGACAGAGAACGGTGAGGTATACCATGAGGACAGGAACTGTACACACCTCAAGCTGAGCATTCGGGAGGTTACCAGGTCTGAGGCGGAAAGCGCCAAGAATCAGTGGGGTACAAGCTATTCCCCCTGTGAAAAGTGCAAGCCGGAACCATCGGATTGGAACCTATATATTACGAAGGAAGGCGAGCGATATCATTCTTCATCGGAATGCCCGGGATTGAAGCGAACGGTCTTTTCGGTGCCAAGGAGCCGCGTCTCTGGGTACAAGGTGTGCAGTCGGTGCGGCTAAGTGATTTATTGAGTTGATATCAAAATGAGGGTATACACATTTTCTCATGAAGCGGGCGAGGGGTATATATGGATGGAGGAATAAAATCATGTGGAAGTTCATTTTGACTACTCTCTGGCTGGTGGCGCTAGCTGGGGTGGACATACGGCGGAAGCATGTGCCAGTCTGGCTTCTGGCGCTTGGTGGAATGTTTGTGACGACTGTGTCGGTTTATGGACTTTGGAAAGATCAGCTTGAGGGAAGGGAATTGGTCTGGAGTGTATTCCCTGGTGCGGTACTGTTGGCGATAGCGGTTGTCACGAAAAGAGCCGGGTGGGCAGACGGCGTGGTGCTGTTGTTTTTGGGGATTGTGACAGGCTTCCGCGCATGCATCTTCAGCTTTACCCTGAGTATGTTTTTTGTTTCCATGGTGTCTCTAGTGCTGCTGGCATTAAAGAGGGTAAGGAAAAACACAAAGCTGCCATATCTCCCCTTTTTGTGCGTCGGATATCTGATTCAAGCAGTGATGGGATTGGCAGCTTAAGCGTGGCAGGGAGAGGAAGGATACATATGAGAGGACATAATGCGTATTTTACAGTAGAGGCTGCACTGGTGCTGCCGATGATCATGAGCGCTATGCTGGTGGGAATATACCTGTACTGCTATCAATATGACAGATGCCTTTTGGAGCAGGATATGGGAAGTCTATTGATCTGGGGAAGCACCATGGCGGCGGAAAATGCGGGAGAGACAGATAAAATAGCGGAAAATCTACGGCAGCGGGCAGCACAGATCAATCGGGCGAAGTATGCTGCGTGGAAGCTTACTGCCATAGACATCAGGTTGGAAAGAAACAACCTGTTCCTCACCGGTCAGGGAGAGCTTGTCTTTCCAATACCGGGGTGGAATTTGTGGAATCAGGACAATCTGTGGGAGGCTCAGGTGAGCTATGAGAGCAGCCGGCTCTCGCCGGTGTTCTATATTCGCCAGTATCGTAAGCTTCATGGGATGCTGCAAAAGGTGCCGTAACAGAGTGCCAGTGTTTTATAAATAAGTTAGATTAAGAGCGCACGGACAGGTGCTAAGAAATGGAGGAAACATGCTTCAAACAGAATATTTGAAAAATCTCAACTCAAACTATGAAAGAATCCTTCTGGATAGAAAGCCGGAAGAAAACAGATATCAGTATTGCATCCTGAGCAGGGGCGGCATCAAGGGACTGCTTCCCTGCAGCCTGCGGTACATGAATGGATCGGCATATCTGTACTATGACATATCCTCGAAGCAGAATGCTGCACAGCGATTTGGCAGTCGGTGCATTACCAGAGAATGGATCAGGGACTTTATGTGGAGTATGCAGCAGATCCAACAGGAGCTGGGCCGGTTTCTGTTGGACAGCAGCAATGTGCTCTGGTATCCGGATCAGATTTTTCAGGATTTGGAGAGCAATGTATTTTCTTTTTTATACATCCCCTATTACGAAGGGGAGAGCAGCTTCGACCGGCTGCTGGAGTTTTGGGTGGAGCACGTTGATTATACTGACGAGGTATTGGTGGACTGCGTTTACCATATGTATGAACAGCTGGAGCGCAATGGGGATGTGTACCTTCAGGCACAAATCTTCGAGGATGCCAAAGCCCTCGATCAGCCCGTGGTACTGATTAAAGAAGAGCAGGCGGCAGCAGGACAGGACAGCGAGGCTGGGGAGTCTACGCAAAGCGCGGAAGATATCCAGGAAAGTGACAGAATCAATATCCCATCAGAGCGGCAAGAAGAGAAAAAAGGTCTTTTCAGCTTCTTTGACAATAAGCGCCGCAGGGGGCGCGAGTTGCGTGAAAATTACAGATCAGACATGCAGAGGGCTATGGGAGGCTATGCGGTGGCAGAGGATTCGGCATATAACGATGAGGAATTCGGCCGCACTGTGTACATTGAAGAAAAGCCCGAAGAGATGGAGCGGGTGCCCAGACTTTACACGCCTGAGGACAAGTTGATTGCAAGTATGGAAAAACCGATCATTACCATCGGCAAGAAAAAGGAGGAGACAGATGTAATATTGGAGGATTCCTCTGTCAGCAGAATGCACGCACGTATCTCGCGGGAGGGAAAAGAGTATTATCTGGAGGATCTGAATTCCACCAATGGCACCTTCAAAAACGGCCTGCGCCTGCAACCCTATGAAAAAAGAAAGCTGGAACCCGGGGACGAACTGAAATGCGGCAGGGTAATACTGATTTTCCGGTAGTTACATTATTGGGTTTTGGCTCCTGTGTTACTAATTGAAAAGATGAATAAGTTATGATACAATATAACTTATTCAAGTGAAAAAACAAGGAAATCTTTGCGGTGGTATTCATATCCCGGGAATGAAAGGATAGACGAAGAGTGAACAGATGGAGACAGCAGCCAATCGTCAGTGGGGCATTGGTAATAATTAATGCGATCGTATTTGTCCTGAGCACGTTCGTCAACAGCCGACTGTATGAGCTGGGAATGCTGGATGGTTTTCGCGTGCTAGTGCACGGTGAATATGGCCGTATTGTCTGGTCTATGTTCCTGCACGCAGACGTCAATCATCTGTTTAGCAATATGATCATCCTGTTCTTTCTGGGTTCCATGATTGAAAAGGAGCTGGGGCATGTCAAGTATGCTCTGCTTTACTTTCTGTCTGGAATAGGGGGTGGCGCATTGTCGATTCTGTTTAAGATGATGACCAACAGTATGGTGCCTTCTGTGGGCGCCAGCGGTGCGGTGTTTGGCCTTGACGGTGTTCTGCTGGCAATGGTTCTTCTCTGGAACGAACGGCTGCCGAATGTGACACCCAGCCGGGTGGCGTTGATGATCCTATTGTCGCTGTATAGCGGTTTCACAGGGGGCAATATTGACAATGCCGCCCATATTGGCGGTTTGTTGGTGGGTTTTCTGGGGGGCTGCGTGGTTTGCTTCTTCCAGCGCAGAAAGCGTAAAAGAATATATTAGAAAATGTGATGAGGTGACAAACTATAAACAGTCAAGTGGTTTTTAGGACTTTTTCGAAATATAAAAAACTGTATGGCAAACAAGCCATCTGAAGGCATCGTATTTCAGATGGCAGGAAAAGCAGTAAATATGAAACTTAGCGAAGAGCCTGTGGCTTGAAGTCAGTGTTCTGCCTCTCCAATGCAAAAATGACTCTGACAAGCTTTT
>JAFLRN010000016.1 GCA_022511385.1 Acetatifactor sp. | reverse complement strand
GCAGATATGGTTCATCGGTAGAACGCTAGCTTCCCAAGCTGGAAAGGCGGGTTCGACTCCCGTTATCTGCTTTATCAAAGCCAGAATACCTCATTTATTAAGTGGTATTCCGGCTTTTCTGTTTCCAATGGTTCGCATTTCACATGTTGCGGACAAGGTATTCAAACACTTTATACGTCATGCGTCAAATGCTTTATGCAATATATTATAATCATACATGATGCATTGCGCTAAACGCTTTGCGGATATTGTAAATGTTTATGGTTTATTGTATTATTAGGTTATGGATACATACATGAAATCAGAGACACTATCAAAATTTGAGGCGACAATGTTAGTTGCGGGCGCCGGGCTGGGGACGGGAATCCTGACGCTGCCCTATGCCATATCCAGAATTGGAGTATATGGCACTTTGGCGGCTGCGCTCTTTGCTTACGCTTCCAGCCTTATCATTTACTATATGATCGCCGATCTGGCGCTTCATTCCAATAACGGACAGCTGTTGGAAATATTGCAGCAGCACTTGTTCCGTGGAAAACACAAGAAACTGCTGACGACGATCTTCTTTTTTGTGCTGGCCGCCATTTTGCTGGAAAACCTGGTAGTCTATATATTATGTGCTTCGGATGTCATTACCGATTTGTCCGGAATCGGCCTAAACATTTCAAAAATAATATTTTATGCCTTCGCATCCGTGGTGGTATTTTTGGGGATCAAAGCGATTGGGCGCGGCGAAAGGGCAGGGATGTATTTCACCGCAGGGGCGGTGTTCCTGTTATTGTTTCTGTCCTTCTTCCATATGAAAAATCAACTGGACTTTTCCTTTGGAAGGCCTTCTTTGGTCCTAGCGGTTTATGGTCTGTTCATGTTTGCCTTTTCCGCCATTTTTTCCATTGTTCAGGTGTGCAATTATATCGGGGATAAGAGTGCCGTGAAAGCAGTTGTCCGGAACGGCCTATTCATCAATATGGTTCTTACCCTGATCTTTGGTGCGGTTACGATCCTGGCTTCCGATGAGGTAACCGACATTGCTACCATTGGCCTGAGCAACAGCCTGCCGTACTACTTTGTGAAGGTAATATGCTCGGTGTTTGTCGTTGTTTCCATGCTCACCTCCTATTGGTCCATTGGTCTTGCCTTTGTGGACGTGATCAAGGAATATTTCAGGACGGGCCGCAGAATATCCTGGCTGATCAGCACCGTTCCCACCATTGTGATTGTTCTGGTGCTGCCCTTGTCTGTGATGGAGTATGTACAGCTGATTGCTGGCGGCCTATCCGTGATGCTGGGACTGTTGGTGATCCCTGCATATAGAAATGCGGTCAAAGACAGCAGCAGAACATTGCTGCTTGGAAAATATGCAAAATCGAAAATACTGCTGGGAGTGGCGATTGTCTGTGTCTTATTGATGGCAGGTTCCTCCTTTATCCCGGTCCGGTGAGCGGGTGAGGAGGCATGAAACAGGCTTAAAAAGCGCTATAGAACGGTCTGTGCTCCAGTATATCATTTATAAATAACGGGACTATAAACCAATGTGTTTTCGGATGCTTTCAGCCCAATAGGATCCGGATACTCAGGGAACGTTATACTGGGTGAGAGAAACAGCGGTATATGAATCTCAGGTTCAACAGGAGAAGAAGATGAAGATAGCTTTACTATCGCCTGCCGGTGCAATGCACAGATATAACGGCAGCTTTCACAAGAATTTACACTATGCCCCTATCACACTGGCTTTGTTGGCGGCCATGGTCCCGGAAGAGTTGAATGCCGAGGTGAAGATTTACGACGAGACAGCAGAAGCGATCCCCCTTGATCTGGATGTTGATGTTATTGGAATTACCTGTATCACGGGGACCTCATCCAGATGCTATAAATATGCCGATTATTTTCGCAGCAGGGGTATTACCGTTTTAATGGGAGGCGTCCACCCATCCCTGGCTCCGGAGGAGGCAAAAGCCCATGCCGACAGTATCATGATCGGCTTGGGAGATGATACTTTTCCCCAGGCCCTAAGGGATTTTCAGAACGGTACCTTAAAGGAAATATATTATCAGGACAGCTGTACCGATATCGCAAATAGACCCCTGCCTCGAAAGGATCTTCTGAACAGGAAAAAATATATCACCTTAAATACTGTGGAGGCGGTAAGGGGATGTAACCATAATTGTACCTTCTGCGCTTATCCCATGGCGTTTGGCAGAAGAGTATACAAAAGGCCCGTGGAGGATGTGGTAGACGAAATCAGGCACCTGAAAGGGAAGGAGATCGTCTTCCCCGATGTGAACCTGATTGCCGACATGCAGTACGCCAGAGAACTGTTCACGGCGTTGATTCCGCTGAAAAAATGGTGGTTTGGACTGACCACCACTGCCATCGGGCTGGATGATGATCTGCTGAAAATATTTGAAAAGAGCGGCTGCAAGGGCCTGCTGATCGGCTTTGAATCTGTGAACCAGGAGACCCAGAAAAACATCCACAAAGGCATCAACCAGGTCAAAGAATACAAGGATCTGATGACAAAGCTCCACAAGCATGGGATCATGGTGATGGGATGCTTTTCCCTGGGTGGGGATGAGGATTATCCGGATGTCTTTCGAAGGACGGTTGAGATGTGCAATGAGGCAAAGATAGATCTGCCCAGATTCTCCGTCATTACCCCATTCCCCAATACCCCTTTCTACGCACAGCTGGAGCAGGAGGGGAGGATCACGGAGCGGGACTGGTCACTGTACGATGTGGAGCATGTGGTCTACCGGCCGAAAAATATGACCAGGGAAGAGCTGGAGCAAGGGATGGAATGGGCCTGGAAAGAAGCATATTCCTGGAAGAGTATTTTTAAGAGGCTGGACTGGACCAAGTGGAAGACCATCAAGATCATCTATTTTTTATTGAATATCGGTTACAGGAAATATGCAAAGCATTTTCAAATATATGACATACACGTGATGGCGGACAACAGTGATATTCCATAACAATTCAGCCAGCCGGTCAAAGGAGCAGTGAAATCACCGCAGATGTGCTTTGCGTATGGCACAGGATGAACAGTTGCGCTAAGCAGCAGGGAGGTATATCGTGAACATATTACTGGTTCAGCCATGGTCATCAAGCGACGGCAGTTATCGCTCAAAGCTGGGGTGCCTGATATCCTATGCCCCGTTGACCCTGGCTACGTTGAGGGCGTTGATCCCCGGGGATCTGGAGGCGGAGGTTGATGTCTGTGATGAGATAGCCGGCGACGCTATGCGCCGAAAGAAGCACTATGATATTGTGGCAATTACCTTTCAGACTTCCGTGGCTGTCAGGGCTTATGAGCTTGCGGCATATTTCAGGGAAAAAGGTTCCTATATTGTCGTGGGCGGTTATCATCCCACCTATATGAGAGAAGAGGCTCTGTTGCATGCAGATACTGTCATTGTGGGTGCCGGAGAATATGCCTGGCCTAAATTTCTGCGGGATTTTAAGGCGGGAAACCCGGAGAAGATTTATGATATGCAGGATGTCAGGGGAGAGGATATTGTTGCGCCGGACAGAAGCGTAATTCCCAAGCGAAGGTATTATAAATATCCGGCTGTTCTGGCCAACAGGGGCTGCCCCAACCACTGTGATTTCTGTGTGATCAGTGATATGTGGAGAAAATGCGGTGTCAGGCCCGTAGTGGATGTGATCCGGGAGATAAAAGAGCTTAACTCCAAAAATATCATTTTCTTTGACCCTAACTTTTTTGCTGCCAGAAACTATTCCATAGAGCTAATGAGAGAATTGGAAAAGCTTCATATCAGGTGGGCGGGCTCCACTACTGTCAATGTAGCTTTTGACAGTGAATTGATGGAGTGTGCCAGAAGGAGCGGCTGCAAGGGGTTGCTGGTGGGGCTGGAATCCCTAAACCCTGCCACCCTGAAACAGGCAAAAAAAGGATTTAATGACCCCAATAAATACAGGGAAGCCATAGGAATTATGCAAAGCTATGGTATCAGTGTCAATGGATGCTTTGTCCTTGGAATGGATGGGGATACGGAGGAGATGCTGCTGTCCATTCCTGAACAAGTCAGATATTTGAACTTAAACCTGGCCAGATTTGCTATATTGACCCCGGTTCCCAATTCACCTTTATTTCACAGGCTTGAGGGAGAGGGGCGGCTTCTGACGAAGGACTGGTCCCTGTATACGCAGCACAAAGCAGTCTATCAGCCCCTGAACATGTCGCCTGAAAGACTGGAGGAGATATATAGATGGGTCTGGAAAGAGACCTATTCCTTTAAAAATATTTTTAGGAGGGTCAAGAGGGTTCCCGGAAGTTCCTTATTGGAAAAACTGGTCTGTACAGGTGCCAATATCGGCTTTAAGTATCTGGGGATCAGCTAGTGGATATTCAGGACACTGGCGGACGGACAGTATGAAAGTTACATTGATAAAAGTGAGCATGCTGGAGGGAAAGGGCTATGATGCCATGAAGCCCCTGATCTTCGCTATTTTTGAATCCATTACGCCGCCAGATGTGGAAATGGAATATATTGATGAGAGGGTGGAGGATATTCCGGAGACAATTGATTCCGATGTCATTGCATTGTCTGTGGAAACCTTTGCCGCAAGGCGTGCCTATGAGATAGCCCGGAAGTACAAGACAGAAAAAAACAAGGTGATCATGGGAGGCTTTCACCCTACCGTATTGCCCGATGAGGCCTTAGAGTACTGCGATACCGTTCTGATGGGGGATGCGGAGGATACATGGCCGGAATATTTAAAGGATTACAGGGAGGGGATCACAAAGGACAGATATCTCTCTTCCAATCAATGTAAAATAAGCGAAATCGACTTTAACAGCAGGGCTTTTGAGGGGAAAAAGTATCATAAAATAGGTTTGGTGCAGTTTTCCAGGGGCTGTAAATTCAGCTGTGATTTTTGCTCAATCGGTTCCTTTTACCAATGCAGGGTCCGTCAGAAATCTATAGATACTATCGTGCAGGAGATCAAAGGCATCAAAGAGAAAATATTGTTCTTTATTGATGATAATATTTTTCTGGACGAGGAATCGGCCTTTAAGCTGTTTGCAGCCATCCGGCCGTTAAAAAAGAAATGGGCCTGCCAGATCAGCATGGATGTGGCTTTTCATGACCGGATGCTCGAGGCGATGAGGGATAGCGGCTGTATTCTGGTCCTGATCGGTTTTGAGACACTGAATCCTGACAACTTAAAATTAATGAATAAGATTGCCAATATCAAGACAAAGAGGTATGAAGACGCAATCGCAAATATTTACAGACACGAGCTCATGATCTATGCCACCTTTGTGCTGGGCTATGACTATGATACTGCGGGCTCCATTGAGGCGACACTTCAATTTGCCATGGATAACAACTTCGCCGCAGCGAACTTTAATCCGCTGATTCCAATGCCTGGCACCAGATTATATGAAAGGCTTGAGGAGGAAGGGAAGCTGATCTATCCCAAATGGTGGCTGGAGGAAGGGTATAAGTATGGGGATACCGCCTATTATCCTTTGAGTATGACTCCGTAT
This sequence comes from Acetatifactor sp., assembly GCA_022511385.1. Taxonomy (GTDB): domain Bacteria; phylum Bacillota; class Clostridia; order Lachnospirales; family Lachnospiraceae; genus Acetatifactor. The sequence continues at coordinate 45,220 of JAFLRN010000016.1, read as the reverse complement.
GAGCTGAAAGAGGGATGTAAAAATGCCAGATTTGCCTTTAACACCTACAAAAATATCTTTCTGAGATTATTACGGAATAAGGTACATTGGAATCCCTTTCATTTGGCAGTATTTATAGTATTAAATGTTGTTTCCAGAAAGGAGATCCACCGTAAGCAGGGTAAAATGCTTGGTGGCGGAGACTGCGCACAGTCTTTCAGTGGTAGATGATTTTACTTTGTAACAGGTATGTGAGAGCACCGCTGGAACTGCAGAAGCGGAAACGGAACACCGACAGAAAGGCAAGCCCATAGCAGACAGATAGGAGAAGTTATGAGAATAACACTGATCAAACCTAACATTGGCAGGAGAGAACATAGCTTATACGTGGATAATGCCAGTATGGAACCACTCCAGCTGGGAATTCTGGCAGCGCTGACTCCTTCAGACATTGAAGTGGTCATGTACGATGACAGACTGGAGGCAATCCCTTACGACGAGCCAACGGACCTGGTGGCCATTACCGTAGAGACCTTTACTGCCAGGCGATCCTATGAAATCAGTGAAGAGTACAGAAGGCGCGGTGTCAAGGTCATTATGGGGGGAATGCACGTCAAGCTTCTCCCTGAGGAGGTAAAGGAGCATTGTGACAGCATCATGATCGGTGATGCCGAGGACAAATGGGGAGAAATGATCCGGGACTTAAGGGATGGCAGGCTGGCGGAGGTCTATCAATGCAATCCCGTTTGTATCCCACAAAAGGGCGTGATGACCAGAAGGGATATCTTTGAGGGAAAGAAGTACATGCCCATCACGCTGCTGCAGTTTTCCAGGGGCTGCCGGTATCATTGCAAGTATTGTGCATCCAGCGTCTATTTTGAGCAGAAGCATTTTTGCAGGGACATCGGAGAAGTGGTGGAAGAGATCAAATCCCAAAAAAGGAAGCTGCTGTTTTTTGTGGACGATAATATTGTAGGTGACAAAGAGAAGGCAAAGGAGCTTTTTAAAGCCCTGATTCCACTGAAGGTCAAATGGGTCAGTCAGGGAAGCATTGATATGCTGGAGGATGACGAGCTCATGAGATTGATGGTGAAAAGCGGATGTCTGGGGCATGTGATAGGGTTTGAGTCCATTAAGCCCGAGAGCATCAAGGTCATGGGAAAGGGCGTCAACAGCAGGTTCGTGGAGAACCAATATGAGGAAGCCATCCGGAAGCTTCGCCATTATGGCCTGCAGACCTGGGCCGCCTTTACCGTGGGACACGACACGGATACAGTAGAGAGCATCAAAGCCACATATCAGTTTGCCTTAAAGAATAAGTTCTGTTTTGCGGCCTATAACATTCTGATGCCCTATCCCGGCACGGAATTATACGAGCAGCTTGAGCAGGAGGGGAGACTGCTCTATGATGGAAAATGGTGGCTGCACCCAGAGTACAAATTTAACTACTGTGCGTTTGTACCCAAGAATATGACGGCTCCGGAGCTGACAGAGACAGCCTTTTTTTGCAGGAGTAACTTTAACAGTATCAGGTCTGTGGCGTACAGGCTTTTTGAACCCAGGACAAACCTGCGAAACCCGGTCAGATTTTTTGCCTATATCTTATACAATCCCGTGTTCCGGCGGGAAGTGTTTGAAAAGCAGGGAATGACATTTGGGTGCAAGGAAAAGGATGTACAGGAGAAAAGTTGAACGGTTCCACAAATATGGAATTTGCACCTATCGAAAAGTGTAGGGACAAAATATTTTTCATAACATTTTGTGCCTGAGCGAAGCGAAAGGAATGGATATAAATATGAAAATAGCATTTATCCTGCCGGCTATCGGCAAAAAGAAGAATGAGAAATATCTGAAATCCTGGTTAATGGAGCCGCTGACTATTGCGGTGTTGAACAGACTGACTCCTAAGAAATACGATAGGGAATTCTATGACGACCGTATTGAGAGCATCAATTACAATACGGATGCGGATGTGATTGCCATAACCGTCGAGACCTACACGGCGAAGAGAGCCTATCAGATTGCGGACAGATTCCGTAAAAAGGGAAAAATTGTTATCATGGGCGGCTATCACGCCACCCTGATGCCGGAGGATGCCAGGCCCCACTGTGACATCATCGTGGAGGGAAATTCCGAGAAAGTCTGGGCAGGCCTCCTTAAGGATGTGGAAAAGAGACAGTACAAGGACATATATAAGGGTGCTACCTGCCTGGATTACGGCATTCCTGACAGAAGGATCTACCGGGACAAGCTGCGGAAATATCTGCCCATTACTCTGATCGAGGTGGGCAGGGGATGCCATCACAACTGCGAGTTCTGTTCCATCCATTCTTATTACAAGGGCGGCTATCATCACCGTAAGCTGGAGGATATCATAAGGGAGATCAAGCATGCCAGAAACAGGATCGTCTTCTTTGTGGACGACAGCATTTTCTCCGATAAGGAATTCGCCAAGGAATTATTCCGGGAAGTGGCAAAGCTGAAGATCGTTTGGGTCACACAGGTGACGCTGGATATTGCCAGGGACGAGGAGCTGCTTCAATTGATGAAGAAAAGCGGCTGTGCCATGATCCTGATCGGCTTTGAGTCCATCGATCCCAACAATTTAAGGCAGATGAACAAAGAATGGACCGCAAAGCTGGGGGAGAGGGACGAGCTGGTGGAGCGGATCCACAGAACGGGCATCAGCATTTACGCCAGCTTTGTGTTCGGCTTTGACTATGATAACGAGGAAAGCTTCCGGAACAATCTGGAATTTTGCAATAAGCATCAGTTCTTTGTCACCGCATTTAACCACTTGCTGGCCTTTCCCAACACCAAGACCTATGACAGGTTCCAGAGCGAGGGAAGGCTTTATCACGACAAGTGGTGGCTGGAGAACGGGTACACCTTTGGCACGATTTCTTTCCGGCCCAAGCTGATGACGGATAAGCAGCTGGCGTATTACTGTAAAGAATACAAAAAGAAGTATTATACCTTTCAGAGTATTTTTAGAAGGGGCATCACCCTGTTTCAGAGAAACAAGAACCCCATTATCAACTTGATTTACTGGTATCAGAATATCCTGTTCCATTTTGAGGTTGATAAACGGTATGGAATACCGGTGGGCTGCAATCTGGACGAAGAAAAGAAATGAGTGGCGGTGGGCATGGAATATAAGATAGAGCGGGCTTCTGAAAAAGACGGAAAAGAGATGCTGGAGATCATTGAGGCTCTGCCCTCCAAGGGCGTTTTTGAGCTGTTGTACACCAGGCGGCCGGATGCATATTTGTCGTATAAGAAAGAAAGCGATAAGGTCGAGATTGGGATTGTCAGGGATGAGAACGGCAGGATCGTGATGCAGGGGGCTTGTGTCATCCGGGACTATTACCTGAATGGTGAAAGCTGCTCCGTGGGCTATCTGGGCGGCATCAGGAAGCGACCTGAGTTTAAAGGGCAACTGAACTGGATGAAAATGCTGTTGGAGGCCAGGAAGTATGTTTCCTGTGATGTGTTTTACTGTTCTATCCTGGCTGACAATGAACTGTTCATGAAATATTTTCAGCGAAAGAGGCAGAATATTCCCCTCTGGGAGAAGGTATGCGATTATACCACCTATGTGATGAATCCCAGGGCAATTGCCAGAAAGCGATGGAAACTGGTGGATGACGGTCTCATTTTCCGCAGGGCGTCTCAGAAGGATCTGACCGAAATTTGTGGATTTTTAAATCGTGAAGGCAGAAAACATAACTTTTTTCCGAAGGTTAGCCACTTGGAGAAGGATTTTTATGACCTGAAGATAGAAGATTGTTTTTTGTTGGAGAGAGATCAAAGAATCGTTGCTTTTACCGCATTGTGGAACCAGACTGGACACAGGCAGTATATAGTGTCAAAATACAATAGGCCGCTAAATTACATGAGAAGGGTGAATAAGCTGACTCAGCTTCTGGGATACGTGCCCTTTCCCGAGGAAAATAAAGTTTTGGATTTCCCTCAGCTTGCTCTTTTCTTAGCGGAGAATAATGATTTGGGAATATATAAATATTTTTTGTATAAGATATCCAGGGAGATAAGGCATAATACGGATATGCTTGTGATAGGACTCCCAAACGAAAACCCGGCAAAGGGAGAGGTATTTGACCGAATTCGGACCCTAAGCTTTGAAAGTACACTGTTCTTTGTCAATTTCAGCGGGAAAGAGATCAGACCTGGCAGTGATCTGTTTATAGAGTGCGGGTTATTGTAGTTGTGAACCATGTTGCGGTAAAGTGGGAGCGATGTTGCTGAAACTTTGCATAAAATTATCTGTGTCTGCAAATACTGTCAGTGTGGGTTGACAGGAGTCTTTTTCTGACGTTCTCCGACGAAGATTTCTTTTGCAGAAATACTTGACATTGGAAAAATATGCCACTATACTAATGAATAGTTAAAAAAATATATCTATTCCTCGATAGCTCAATGGTAGAGCACTCGGCTGTTAACCGAGGGGTTGTTGGTTCGAGCCCAACTCGGGGAGCTATAAAGCCCGTAAACACCAGTGTTTACAGGCTTTTTACAAGGAGAAATTTCCTGTCCTTCCTATGGAAAAAGAGCTGGGATAAAGCAAATGCCTGTAAAAACAGGCATAGAAATGTGAAACGAAAACAGATCGGGATTGCACCGCATGGCGGGAAGAGTGTGAGCATACAAGGACTCTTAACTGAGGTGAAATTGGAGGAACGAAATGATAAATGTGCTCTTTGCCGTTTTTCTTGCTTTTTGTTACAGTATTGCTTATATAGTGGTAGGGCCTATGATAGCGGCTCAGGATATAAAATTTGATCAGGCGCTGATTTTTCCCTTTGTATTGTGTTTCACATTATGTTTGGTATTTAACTTTTTCCTTTTTTTTGCTATACCGAAGCTGCGTTTATGCACAGGAAACGGACGTATATCCCAGTATCTTGACAAAGTTGGGAAGCGCAAACTTTTTTTACTTGTTTGGGCTTTCCTTTTTGTGTCATGGATACCTGCCTATCTCATCTTATACCCGGGCGTTTTGTCTTATGATATGATATCGCAGGTCGGCAGCGCTCTCGGCGAGATTACGAATAATCATCATCCTGTCTTACATACATGGCTCATACGAATCTTTATGAAATTAGGAGACACTGTTTTTCATAATTATGAGTCTGGAATCGGTTTGCTGTCGCTTTTGCAAATGTTGATTTTGAGTTACGCCCTTGCCCGTTTAGTCTTTTTGTTGAAGAAAAAGAATGTTCCGATTCTGATAGTCATGCTTACCGCGCTGTTCTCAGCAATTTGGTTTATGAATGCATGCCTGTCCGTAACAATGATAAAGGACAGCCTGCATGCTGCATTTCTTATATTGTTTGCCTGCCATTTTACGGAGATTGCAACTGACCCATCAGAATATTCTCAGCGAAAACAAAATTTATTTGTTTTACCAGTTATCAGTTTCTTAATGTGCGCATTCAGGAATAATGGCATTCACATCTATATATTCTGCTTTGTAGCTTTGTTTATATTGAGGATTTCCAAAATCAAGAAGGCAAAAGCGTATATTGCCCTCATAACAGTAGTTTTGTTGCCGGTCTTTATGTACAAAATCTATACCGGGCCTGTTTTTGCTGCGTTTGGTATAGCCCAGGGCGAAGTGCGGGAGGCGTTGAGTGTACCCATACAGCAGATGCAGCGCGTCGCTGTCATGAAAACGGATGAACTGACAAGCGAACAAACAGAAAAGATGAAATATTATATTACTGATCTGGCTTGGATGGACTGGCAGCCCGAGCGTTATAACCCTTTCTGGGCGGATCCCGCCAAAAATTGTTTTATTTCTATTGATTATGACGAGGATCCGATTGCTTTTTGGAGATTTTATTTACAGATTGGAGGACAGTTTTCAAAAGAATATGTAGTGGCTTTTTTATCCAACACACTGGGTTATTGGTATCCCGGTTATTATAAGTACTCATATGTTATGTACGAGAATTATTCTCCGGAGGCGTTTGTGGAACCTTTGGAACGTAAAAGCATATGGGATTCACATATTTTGAAGAAGTATTATGAGAGTGTCTGCAGTTCTGATTTTTGGCGGGAAACTCCTGTTTTGAGGTTGTTTTTTGTACCCGGATTCACGCTTTGGTTTTTGCTCTATGCGCTGGCACTGGCGTGGAAAAAACGGGGCTTTTTTACAAAAGTTTTACCTCTTTTTTTGCCTCTGATCGCACAATACGGCATCATGATACTTTCGCCCATGTCGTCATTTCGTTATGCGTGGCCGTTTTATTTGATGCTGCCGCTTGCTTTTATAGGAATATGCGGAAATTTGGAGTCGTGTATATTGAATGGTGAGAGCACCGAAGCACGTTTAGGGAGGTGAATCTAAATGTTTTCTGATGCATTTGCTGCATTTCGGCGTATCGGGAGAAAATTAGTGCTTCCGACGGAAAAGATTAAAGAACATGTAATACATTCTATCCCGGAACTGTCTGAGAATATTGTGGATTTAGGCGCTGGAACATTATATTGGTCAAAATGGCTTGTATCACAATATGGAGTTCGCTGTCTTGCGGTGGATACGTATTATAAGATCGGGCAATCATCTGGACATCAGGACATTCTAATGTACAATGATTACAGTTCATGTATAGAAGATAATCCAAAACCAGATATGCTGTGGATGTGTGATGTAATGCACCATTTGGATAATTCTATGCGAAGACGAGTGCTTGAGAGCATAGAGTACACGGAATACAAATATATCGTAATCAAGGACATAGATTGCAGAAAAAAGATTGGGAATATGATGAATAAGTTGCATGATCTTCTTATCAATCACGAGGTTGTTCATAATGTGAATCCCCAGCAAATCGAAATGTTACTGGAAAGAAAGGGTTATGACATTAGACGTTATGACATTCCAAAGTTGTGGTATCCACATTTTTTGATTATTGCAATGCGCAATCTGTGATAAACAGGAGGTATAAAAATGAATCTTACAGTATTAAAAGAAAAATTCGACCGCCGGTACTTTTTGGTACTAGCCCTCATATTTACCGCAGCTGTGATCCTGCGTTTGGTGGGCGCAGGATGGGGAATGCCACATGATAATCTGCATCCGGACGAGGGGATTGTTTTTGGGGCGGCTTATCAGAATGCCCTAAATCGTGACTTTGAAGTGCATCAATACTATAGGCCGAACCATGTTATGATTAAAATGAATACCCTTTTATATATAGGGATACAGGAACTGTATTTTGCACCACAGGGACAAAACGATTTTGCCCTCAATTATAACGAGAACTTTGCACTGTTTACCACAGCGTCCCGTGTCCTGACTGCACTTTTTGGTGTGGGTACGGTTATTTTGGCTTACCTTATCGGCCTTTCTTGGGGCAGGAAGCAGGCTTTATTTGCAGCCCTGCTTTTTGCGGTATTCCCTTCGTTCATCGAACATTCTCATTATATTACACCGGATATACCGCTCCTGTTTTTTCTGATGAGCGTGTTATGGGCAGCGCTATGCTATCAGAGAAAACCTTCTGTATCGTGGCTGTTTTGGATGTCTTTCTTTACGGCGCTGGCCACCTGTGAAAAGTACCCCGGGGCTTATGGTTGTGTCATTATCGCTGTTGCCGTATGCGTAACGCACATAAAAAAACCCGTGGTGATCATAAAAAACGGATGTTTGGCAATCTTCTTTTTCATTCTTGGAATCATGGCAGTTTCCCCCATATTACTGGTTGATTTTAGAACCGTTTTAGAGGCGATAGCAGGACAGAATCAATCATATCATATAGGTGCAGACGATCTTAACTTTGGAGGAAAGCTGCTTTTTTATTTTAAAACTACGGGGGTACACTTTGGTCTGCTGCTTACAGGGAGCAGTTTTTACGGGATTGTGAAATCATTTCGGAAGAACGTGAAGCCGACGATCATTCTGTTGAGTTTTCTGGCATATATAGTGCCTATTTCTACAATATCTCTCCATTTTGAACGCTATACATTGCCAATTTATGCGGCGGGACTTTTGTTTGGGGCTGTAGGAGTATTTTATATCTTAGAGGATCTGCAGGGACTTTTGAAAAAAACACTCCCCACTATTTTGATCGCATATTCCGTATTCATTTTATTACCGGCATGCAGCTTGCTGTCCGGGTCCATAGCGGTATGCGGCAGTTTTCTGGCGCCGGACAGCCGCATTATCCTACAGGAGGTATTTGCAGAAATGGGTGTAACAGTCAATAATACTGTATACGACTGTAACACGCCTTTGAGTCCGGGCGGATTTTTTGGAGCGTTCGGAAATTTTGAAGAAGGAGACCCTGGGAAACCCAAATACGGTAGTCCGATGTTCGTAATGACATCGTCCGCACAACGCGACCTTTTTCTGGAGGCCGATCCCGAGGTATATGGATGGATCGCAAACTTTTATAAACGGTTGGACGAGCGTTATGCTATGGTTTATCTATTCACGGTGGAAACGCCAAGCTCACATTTCCTGGAACTGCAAAACATTTGGTATTCGGCAAGGAGCGTCTACAGATATCTGCGTGGAGCGGCAGTCGGCTACGAGATCAGACTTTATCAGTTGTTACCGTGACAGGGTCATGATATAATGTCCGCAAAGGGCAGAGATATAGGAGATGCGCATGAAAAAGGGGTTATCGATCAGGATCTATCTAAAGCAAATGAGAATAAACAGTTGGCTGAAAAACCTGTTTGTTTTTTTCGCAATTATATTTTCGCTGGAATTATTCGAATGGAACAAATTCATTCAGGCTGTTACTCTGGCCCTATCCTTTTGCTTCATATCTTCGGCGGTTTATGTGCTGAATGATATCAATGATGTTGAAAATGACAGATGCCACGCGGTGAAAAAGAATCGTCCGATCGCATCGGGACAGATCTCGTTTCCCTGCGCATGGGTATTGTTGATATGTCTGATGATAGCAGGTTTTGGACTGGCTCTTTCGGTTAATCTTTCTTCTTTTTTAATGATACTGACTTATGTCGTCATAAACATTTTATATTCAAAATGGCTAAAAACCAAGGTAGTTATTGACTGCTTTTGTATTGCAGCGGGTTTTGTATTACGTGTGATGGTGGGAGGAACGATAGTCGAGGCAGGCGTTTCCGATTGGATGTTTTTGACGGTGGTATCGTTATCATTATTCATGGCGTTTGGAAAACGTAGGGGAGAACTTCACAATTACGGGGTCGGAGGAACCCGGGATGTCCTGGAAATATACGAAATGAATTTTCTGAACGGGATAGTTTTCATGTGCGCGGGATTGACTATGGCGTTTTATTCTCTATGGTCAATATCACAGGAAACGAATTTGGTTTATACGGTGCCGATTGTTCTGTTCATAGTAATAAGGTATCTATTGCTGGTGTTCTTGGGACGTTCGGAAGCAGACCCTACTACTCTGATTTTATCCGACAAAATATTGTTGGTATCGTGCGGACTCTGTGCGCTCATAGTGTTTGTTCTGCTATATGGAACGCAGATATGTTGACAGTATGTGAATCTCCCAATGGCAGAACACTCGGCTGTTAACCGAGTTGTTGTAGGTTCGGGCCCTGCTCTGGGGGAAAGAGTCAAAGAGATGACGATTCCGCTATAATGCAAGAGAGATAACATATCATTTGGGGGAGTCCGGTTATGAAAGAAATCCTGTTTCAAAACGCAGACAGTCTGACCGACTGCGAGATACGCGGGGAAGGTGTGTTTTTTACAGCGAAGAGTGCGGCGCGATTTACCGTGTACGCCGATGTACCCGGCTACTACTCGTTTGTGTTCGACTGTGATCTGGTATATGGGGATGCATGGCATGACATCATCGTCATTGGTACGGACGGATCGTCCATTCGCTACAGAGTGGGCTTTCCCAAAGTACAGCGGGAGACGAAGACATTTATCTACCTCTTTGCGGGAAAAAATTCAGTTGATATGAATGGGAGCTACGGCAGCGGTACCTTTTATCGTCTGCGCTACTCAGATGCGCCCGCGCCGCTGCCGTACGCGGTGTCGCCGACGAATGACATCTGCTGCCTCGACAGGCCGCGCCATCTGAAGATCCACCTGCTGCACTACGACCGGACACCGTCTGAGATCCGCTGGGACGGCGGAACCCTGCCATTTACGATGCGTCCGTCGCGGGCGGAGGATCTGCTGCAGGGCGATGCGCTCATCCGCAGTGAACTCATCCTGTCTCCACAGGCGCTGTCCATCCTGCCCGTGGGGAAACATACGCTGTATATCATACTCGACGATGGGCGGGAACTGCCGTATACGCTGACGGTGAAGGAGAAGGACGAAAAGGCGCCGCTTGAAATACTGAACTTCAACGTCCATCACGGCAGTGCGACGCTGCTCTCACTGCCTAATGGCAGGCATCTTCTGATTGACTCTGGCAAGGAGGAATGTGCCCGGGACATCGTCCTGCCGTACCTTGCGCGGAACGGGATCCATGTCGACTACTATCTCCTGACCCATTTCCATGACGACCACGACGGCATGCTGGAGGATATTCTGGCGCAGAACGGTTTGCGGAAACCGGACATGGCGGTGGTGGAGCAGTCCCTTACGGCGGATGCACCGGAGCGTTATCCCTATCTTTCGCAATTCGGCTATCTGGACAGCCGCATGGTACGACCCTTCGACCGACTGGACCGGATATGGGACCTGGGTGGAGTGGAGGTCACCGTCCTCAACAGCCGGCTGGACGAGTCAGGCCGTCAGACGATCGATATGACCGACGAGAACAACAGCTCGACATCTCTTGCGGTGGTTTACGGCGGGTTCCGCTACCATCACGCTGCGGACAATTATGCCAATGTTGAGGAACGCATGCTGGGACTGTGGGAAGCACGTGGGGAGAAGAGCTTCCTCAAGTGCGACTATTTCTACGCAAATCATCACTTCCATGGGTCGGTCAGCGACACATTCATCCGCTATATCAATCCCAAGGTGGTCTTTGTCTCCGCACAGGCTGCGGTGTACGCACGAGCAGCGTACACGACAGTCTACAAGGAGGGCGTGCAGCTGCGTGGCTACCCCGGCAAGCGCCTGCAGGACACCCTGCTCAGCTGCGAGGTGGGGAGTGTGCGCGTTAAGGTGTTCAAAGACAGATGGATGTACGAATGCATTGATGATCTGGCATAGGAGAAATCGGATTTTATGAAAACCATCGATTGCGATACCATCGATTATCATGTATAATAAAATTGATGCAGTGTTTCTCAAACCCATTTTGACGGAGTGAATCAGATGAGAAAGAAAAAATTCAAACTGAGTCAGGCCATTGTTGTATTTATAACAGTCGTGCTGATTGGAATCGTAGTGTTGAACCTTTTGGTGATGTATAATATTGCAAAGGAGCAGGTCGAAGAAATTGGCAGGATGCGGATCCAGAATATCACCTCCGGTTTCCAGAAATCCCTGGCCCGGGCAGAGAGTACCTTTGACCGGGTCAGCAGCGATTTTGAAGAACTGCTTTTGAAAGGCGCCACGGAGGAAGAGATACGGCTTTTTCTGGTGGAGCAGAGAAAAATGGAATATACATTGTCCGAGGAGCGCTGCCTGAACGTATTCTGCGTGGTGGACGATGTGGTGATGATCTCGGGGATGGATACTCCCGAGGACTATGTCTTAGAGGAGCGGTCATGGTATCGCGCACTTATGACAAAGAAAAAAGGTGAGGTCTATATCTCTCCTACCTATGAGGATGCTTTCACGGATAATATGTGCTTCACCATGGCCAGGATGCTGGAAGATGGAACTGCGGTGATAGGAATCGACTATAGCGTTTCGGAAATACAGGCATATGTGGCAGAGATGAGCGGTGACAGTTACGGCGATGCCATGATCATAGATGAAAATGAGACGATTGTGGGTTATACCGATTCCAATTTGATCGGCAAGAATCTTTCCACCGAACTTCCCCAATACAGAGATGTCTTTTTGCGGGCTGTTGCGGCGGATGCGGATAATTTTGTGCTGCACAACGGTATTGGAGCACAGTCAGATACCATTTTCTGCAATATGACGGAAAACGGCTGGTATATGATGTGCAGCGTCAGTAACTGGGATTTGTACCGGGAGAGCTATTTCCAACTTTTGCGTAATTCTCTGGTGTCGGTATTTTTTATCCTGGCTATTGTAGTGTTATATTTCATGGGACAGAGACATAGGCAGAAGGATGGCAGTGATGAGAAGGTTCAGGTTCAAAAGAGAAAGATAGAGTTTACGGAAAAGAAACAGAGACGATACCAGGTCGGTATTACGTCGATACTTGTGTTTACCATGATCATTGTCATCGTCTACACCGTCAATACGACCATCACCAGAAGCATCTCAAATATGGAGGAGGAGCTACTGGCATATAGTGATAAGGTGGGAGAATGGGTACAGGAGCAGAAGGGCATTTTGGATATGTTTGCCAGTGTCATTACCGAAGATCCGGAGATCCTGAAGGACTATGATGGAACAATGAAATATCTTGAAGATATCGGAAGGTATTTTCCCGATATGGGTCTCGTCTTTATTGCCAATCCAAACTTTTCCCACGGGCATTCCATAGTGGCGAACAATGGATGGATACCGGCGGCGGATTATGTAGTGGAGGAGCGCCCTTGGTATATTGGTGCCATGACATCCAGGGAGTTTAATATCACAGACCCCTTTTATGATGTAAGAACTGGTGAGTACTGTGTTACCTTTTCCAAGGTGGTAGAGTCGGATAAGGGCGAGTTTTATGGCGTGATTGGCATACACTTTTACATGAATACGCTGAGGGCCATCCTTGACGAGAGTCATGGGGAGTCCGGATATGCTTTTATGGTGAATGAAAACGGTACGATGATTGGCCATGTCAACCCGGAATACCGTGTGGAATACGTTCAGTCCCATAATGTTTCAGCGAATGTACATGATCTGCCTTACGATAAGCTGTATAGCCAATCAGGTCTGGTCACACTTTGGGATTACGATGGAAAATATAAGGTATGCCTGACGATAGATGAGGAAGTGTCAGGCGATCGTGTTATCATGGTCAGAGACTGGTGGGAGATATACGGTAACGCCATACAATACACAGTTTTATTCCTGGTGTTGTTGGGGGGCTGTATTCTGGTCGTAAACAGGGTCCTTTCCAATATGATACAGTGGCAGCGAAACGCTAACGAAGAACTGAAGAGGGCAGCGGACGCTGCGATCCAGGGGGAGAAGGCAAAGTCCCGTTTCCTCTCCAATATGTCACATGAGATCCGTACACCCATCAATGCCATTCTGGGCATGAATGAGATGATCCTGAGAGAATGTACGGATTCCAGGCTGCTGACCTATTCGGGAAATATCCAGAGTTCGGGCAGGACATTGCTCACGCTGATCAACGATATTCTGGATATGTCCAAGATCGAGTCGGGAAAGCTGGAGATCATCCCCGTAGAATATAAGGCAGCGGATATGTTCCTGGATCTGTGGAATGTCATCTATCTGCGGGCCAAGAACAAAAATCTGACGGTTTCCTTCACACTGGATGAAACAATGCCAAACACCCTTTACGGGGACGATGTAAGGGTGAAGCAGATCATCACGAATTTGCTCACCAATGCGGTAAAATATACGCAACAGGGCAGCGTGAAGCTGCGCACCGCATATGAGAGGCAGGGAGAGGATGGGATAGTTCTCATCGTAGCTGTCGAGGACACAGGGATAGGCATCAAGGAAGAGGATATGAGCAAGCTGTTTGAGGCCTTCCAGAGACTTGAAGAGAATAAGAACAGAAATATTGAAGGCACCGGATTGGGAATGAGCATTACCATGATGCTGTTAAAGATGATGGGCGGTGACATGGATGTGAAGAGTGTATATCAGGAGGGCTCTACCTTTACCGTCCGGATTCCCCAAAGCATCGTAAACAGCGAACCGGTGGGTGATTTTGAGTCCATCCGGAACAAGCACGCCCAGATCAGCGCCAAGCAATATGACAGTTTTGAGGCACCGGAGGCAAATGTACTTGCCGTGGATGACATGCCTATGAATCTGACGGTGTTCACTTCTGTCTTAAAGCATACAAAAATGAATATTGTCACGGCGAACTCGGGAAAGGAATGCCTTGAACTGGTGAAGAAACAGCCCTTCCATATCATTTTTATGGATCATATGATGCCGGAGATGGATGGGGTTGAAACCTTTCATGAAATACGAAAATTGCAAGGCTCCACCAACGAAAACACGCCGATCATTGCGCTTACTGCAAACGCGATTTCCGGAGCAAGGGAATACTATTTGAAGGAAGGCTTTACCGATTTTCTCACAAAGCCCATTGACAGTGCCAAGCTGGAGCAGATGATCGTTACATATCTGCCGGAGGATCTGGTACATATAAAGGAAAGCAAAGCTGGGGAAAGCAGGGGAGATAGCGATGCGGCCCTGAGGAGCAGCACCGTTGATTACAGCCGATACCTGAAGTATGGTATTTCCTTGGAACAAGGTCTTTTCAACGTGGCGGACAACAAGGCGCTGTACTTGAAAATAGTTGAAATATTCATTCATGATGTGGAGAAAGTGGCTCAGTTAAAGCAGTTGCTCACGAATGGAAAAGTTCATGATTATAGCATGCATATCCATGCCCTGAAAGGGGATGCCGAGATAATGGGAGCGAAAAGTCTGGCGAATGTGGCATATGAGCATGAAAAGCAGATTATGGCCGGAGACCTTGCGTATGTGGAGGAACATTGGGATGAGCTTGTGGAATGCTGGGATAGAGCCCGGGAAGGCTTTGAGGAGTTCTACAGGGAAAGCGGCAAGTAGAAGAAGGAGAGATATTATGGATATTAATGTGACCGAAGATGTGAAATATGTGGGCGTCAATGACCATGAGGTGGACTTGTTTGAGGGACAGTATATAGTTCCCAACGGTATGGCCTATAATTCTTATGTTATTCTGGATGAGAAGGTAATCGTCATCGATACGGTGGACCGGCATTTTACCCGCCAATGGCTGGACAATGTGGCGGCGGTTCTGGACGGCAGAAAGCCGGACTATCTGCTTATCCAGCACATGGAGCCGGATCATGCCGGCAGTATCGACAACTTTATGAAAATCTATGGCGACACGCGAATTGTGGCTTCCGCCAAAGCCTTTACCATGATGAACCAGTTCTTCGGCACCGACTATGCAGACCGGCGCGTCGTGGTGAACGAGGGCGACACTCTGGCTCTGGGCAGGCACACCCTGACCTTTGTGGCCGCGCCCATGGTCCACTGGCCGGAGGTCATGGTTACCTATGATGGTTTTGATAAGGTGCTTTTTTCCGCCGACGGCTTTGGTAAATTCGGCGCGCTGGATGTGGAGGAAGAGTGGGATTGTGAGGCACGCCGTTATTATATCGGCATTGTGGGCAAGTACGGAGCCCAGGTCCAGCAGTTGCTGAAAAAAGCTGCGGGACTGGATATCCGGATCATCTGTCCCACCCACGGCCCCGTTTTGACGGAGGATCTCGGCCATTATTTGGGCCTTTACGACATCTGGTCCTCTTACCGGGTGGAATCGGAGGGAATCCTGATTGCCTATACTTCGGTATACGGTCACACCAAGGAAGCAGTACAGCTGCTGGCCGATAAGCTGCAGGCCAAAGGTTGTCCCAAAGTTGTGGTGACGGATCTTGCCCGGGATGACATGGCGGAGGCTGTGGAAGATGCCTTCCGATATGGCAAGCTTGTGTTGGCTACAACCACCTATAACGCAGATATTTTCCCTTTCATGCGGACCTTTATTGATCATCTTACCGAGCGGAATTTCCAGAACAGAACGGTGGCACTGCTGGAGAACGGTTCTTGGGCGCCACAGGCCGCCAAGACCATGAAAAATATGCTGGAGGGCTGTAAGAATTTGAACTTTGCCAGGCATACGGTTCGCATACTGTCCGCGTTGGACGATGAGAGCCGTAAACAGATTGAGGACCTGTCCGATGAGTTGTGTAAGGATTAGCACATTTTATCAGTAGAACGTCAAACCGAAACCGAAAACAACTGGCAAATACAGAAACTCCAGAGAGTTGAATCTCTCTGGAGTTTCGATTGTTTCCGGCACATCTTATCTCATTCTAAATTTCCGATAATTTCAAACAACCTGTTGGTCGTTTCTTAAACTACAAATATAGACACCGTTTCTTCTAGTCTGTGAGAGATGTCCTTAAGGTCTGATGCATTGACAGCGATATCGCTGACGATGCCGTTGATTTCTGTAACAGAAGCGGATGTCTCCTGTGAACTTGCTGCATTCTCCTCTGCAATCGCTGACAGATTCTGCACCGTATCTACTACGCTGCTTCGTACATTATTGACTTCGTTCGTCTGAGTGACTACTTCCTCGATTCCTGCAAGGGATTTTTCTACATCCTGCAGCAGGTTGTTGACCTGTGTATTCGTGTTGTTAACATTCTCGCTTTGCTGCTGCATTATCTCTTTCACTTCGCTCATTGTTGAAACAGCTTTATCGGAATCCGATATCAGGGAAAGAGTAATATTCTCAATCTGCTTAGCGGATTCATTGGATTGTTCCGCAAGCTTCTGAATCTGTGCCGCAACTACAGCGAACCCTCGGCCCTGTTCACCGGCACGAGCCGCCTCAATCGATGCATTCAGCGAAAGTAGATTCGTCTCTCCCGCGATATCTGTAATCAACGCGGTTGCTTCTTTAATCTTCTGCGCAGATTCATTCGTCACATTGGTCTGCTCATAGATAATATCAATAGATGAGCTCGTCTTCTTGTTGATAGCCTGGAGCTCACGAAGTGCTTCGATTGCTGCTTCACCGCGCTCTTTCATGGATTTTGCGCTCTCGCTTAAGCTGCCCAGTTCCTCTACCGTCTCTTCAATCATATTACCCATTGTGATAATATTTTCTGTTGCATCCTGCGTCTCTTGTGCCTGACTGGTTGCGCCGACTGCAATCTCGCCTATTGCCCGCTCCATCTGATCCACATGGTCGCTGGTATCAGCGGTCTTCTCGCTCAGCGACTTGGATTCATCCAATAGCTGGGAGCTGACACTCTTAATGTCAGAAACAATAATCTTCAGTTCCTCTCTCACCTTTTTGACGACTCTGCAGATCTCACCGATCTCATCCGTGCCGCCAAGCAGCTCATCGCCAAACAGGAAGTTGAGTTTGCCCTCGGAAAGCTGCTCCAATCCACCGATGCACGCTTTCAATTTCTTAGACAGACCGCCTACTACTATGAGAACAATTACCACACATACAACCATGACACCTATGACGATACCTGCAATGGTATATAAAATACTGTTAATCTTGCCCTGAGCATCCGCCTGAGGCATGATGGCAGATACCATGCCGACAACCTTACCCGTAGTCGAATCAATAAGCGGTACATAATAACCGAAATATTTGCTTCCTCTTACAGTTACTGACTTGGAAAAATATTCGTTCCCGCCGTTCAGTACATTCGTGACGATTGCCGGATCATCGGCCTCCGTTTTTACGGCGCGTGTTCCGTCCTCATTAAAAATGGAGGTCATATAACGCTTTTTACCGAAAAAAACTGTAATATCCGTACCGCCCTCAGCCTTCACCTGATCTGCCACCGATGTATGTATGGTAACGTTATAATCACCCTTGTACAAATCATCATCCTCACCGATATAGAACGGATCCTCGTTAAGATCCTCCAGGGAATTAACCATTGCTACCGCCGTGCTTCGCAGTCCGTTCTCAAGAGTCGATGTCACTACACTGTTAACCGTCAGATTGCTGACAATCAGAATCGCGATTCCCATTCCCAGCAGCGGTAAAACAGCAAGTAATAAAACTTTCGCACTCACACTCATTTTCATCTTCGTTTCCTCCAGAATGCATCAATATTATTATTTCACATAAACTTCCCACACAGCGTGGTGTGCTGAAATTTGAAGAAATAATTTGCACTATGCCCAGTATACCACATAATATCCGCATTGAAAAGAAATTTTTCAATGATTAACAGAATTATTAAAGGATTGCCTCTAAATCTTTTGAATTTTTTGAAAATGTGCTATACTGACCATATTGGCAGTTCTTCATTGAACCAGAATTATGTACCAGGATCATACTGAAAAAGCAGCCACAAAGGCCGATAAATATTTTAGATCAAAAATGAAAAGGCGCTGTGAAAAATATTGTAGAAAGCGTCATATGGAATTAAGGAGGAGAAGTCTTGAAAACAGCTGATAAGGCATATGCCTGTGATGTGCTGATTGTGGACGATGATGAATTCAATCTAAGAACGGCAGGAGATATTATAAGGGAGAGATATTCCATTCACACATTGAAGTCAGGGGATGCGGCGCTGAAATTTTTAGAAGAAGATATACCGCGTCTGATTCTTCTGGATCTGTATATGCCGGGGATAGACGGGCGTGCGACCATGAAAACAATTAAGGATAATAAAGAGTGGAAGAATATCCCCATTATTATTCTTACATCGGACACCAGCCCGGAGACGGAGAAGGAATGTATTGAGCTGGGAGCAGTCGGCTTTATTACAAAGCCTTTTGTACCCATGGTCATGATGAGCTACATCAGCCGCATTCTCGAGCTTGCCGCGCTGCAGAATGATCTGGAAAGAAAACTGGAGGAAAAGACTAAGCTGGTGGAGAAGGTGTCATTAAACTCTGTCATGGTGATTGCTAATACGATTGATGCTAAGGATACCTACACCTCGGGGCACTCCATG
Organism: Acetatifactor sp.; assembly: GCA_022511385.1. GTDB lineage: Bacteria > Bacillota > Clostridia > Lachnospirales > Lachnospiraceae > Acetatifactor. Next base: position 26,512 of record JAFLRN010000016.1, on the reverse strand, counting down.
CGTGTGGCACAAAGTTCCGCTGCTATTGCCAGACGGCTGAACTGGTCGGAGGAGGAAGTTCAGAATATACATAATATAGCACTACTTCACGACATTGGAAAAATCGGAGTCCCGGACGCCATTCTAAATAAGCCGGGAAAGCTCAGCGCCGAAGAGTTTGAAGTGATAAAAAAACATCCTGTCATTGGAAAAGATATCCTGAAGGATATCCATATGGTAAGAAATGTGGCGGAGGGTGCTCTTTATCACCATGAGCGTTATGATGGCCATGGCTATCCTTTTGGTCTGACCGGGGAGAAGATTCCCTATTGTGCCAGGATTATTGGTATTGCGGATGCTTATGATGCCATGACCTCAAACCGTATTTACCGCCGTAAGCTCACCCGGGAGAACGTCATCAAAGAATTTGAGAAAGGGCGGGGGACCCAGTTTGATCCCCTGCTGACAGATCTATTCCTGGAAATGCTCAGGGAGGGTTTTGAGGTATCTGAGGAGAGGAGGGCCATCAGCTGGGACGAGGATCAGTTGAGCGAGAGAAGCCAGATGCTAAGCAAGGTACTCACGGAATACACAGTAAATACAGGGCAAGGGGAAATCAAAGATCCCCTGACGGGGTTGTACGTCAGAAACTATGCGGAAATGCAAATCGGAAAGCTTCTTTGCAAAGCCAACCCGGGAACCTTAATGATGATCGACATGGATAATTTTAAACATATTAACGATACTTTTGGCCATATCATAGGTGATAACATAATAAAAATGTTTGCCAATACGTTGAAAGCAAATACAAGGCCGGAGGATGTAGTCTGCCGTCTTGATGGGGATGAGTTTGCAGTGTTCCTGACAGATATGACTGACAGACGGGAGATTGCCGGGAAAGCACAGGATATTATGGATATGTTTTCCGATGACCTGAAGAAAGCGAATTGTGAGAATGCGATTTCTGTGTCAATAGGCATTGCTATTTTCCCCGGTGATGGCAAAAATTTTGATATGCTTTACAACAATGCTGATAAATCGCTATATCATGTAAAAAAAGGAGGGAAAAATGCATACGCCTTCTATAGTGACGAGAAAACCGAAGGTAAGGCTCACAATACCGATACGGATCTGGTTCATATCCGCACTATGTTGGAAGGCAACACGGAGGATAATGACGGAGGCGTCTTTAAGGTAGAGTATCCGGATTTCCAGCGGCTTTATAAATACATTTCCCGAGGGGTGAAGAGAAACCATCAACAGGTACAGACCTTGCTGTTTACGATGTCCAGGGATGAGAATGAAAACCCGGGAATGAACGTTCTGGAACCTATGCAGACACTGGAGCTGGCGGTGGCATCCTCCGTGCGGATGGTAGACGTAGGAACTAGATACAGCAATATTCAATACATTGTCATTTTGCTGGATACGGACATCGAAAGCGGCAGGAAGGTGGCTGACCGGGTGGTTAAGAAGTTTTACCAGATGTATGGAGGCAGAGGGATCATAGTATCCTACGACATTCAGACCATGCGGTCGCAGCCTTTGTGAGCAAGTTTCCGTGGGCCATCAGTACAATTATTTCTGCATAGTGAACTGTTACAAATAAACTGAGCGAAATGACAGAGATACTTGATAAACTCACATGAGGATGCTAGAATACATAAAGATTGTGCTAACATACGAAAGGGATGATGACAGATGAAAATGCATAATACTATCAAGGGGCGTATTGCTATTCTGATCACGGTTTGCACGCTGGCAATTATTATTGTAATGGTTGCCAATACTGCAATATCTACCAGAAACATTATGATTTCAGATGAAAAACAGTTATTGCAGGAAGAGACGGAAAGCAATGCGAATGTCATAAATCAATGGCTGGAGGAACAGGCCAGCATTGTACATACCATTCGAAATGGGCTGAAATATATGGACAATAGTGATACTGAAGCTATAATGGATTATCTGGAAGCAAATCTTGCGGAAAACCAAAATGCATTAATGTATTACTGCTGCTTCGGATATGACGGTGGAGTATTCCCGGCAGACCACTCAACGTTGGATCTGGACCCGACTACACGTGGGTGGTGGCAGCTTGCGACATCGCAGAATAAGCTCATTTTTACGGCACCTTATACGGATTTTGCGACTGGTCAGATGATCGTAAGTATTGCGGAGCCGCTTACAATTGGCGGACAACAGGCTGTGATGCTTGCAGATATTACCATTGACACGCTGATTGATGTTGCGAAGGATATTGAGGTAGGAACGGACTTAGAGACATTTTTGCTGGCTGATGACAATAGCGTTATCTTTCATGATAATGGGGCGTTTCTTCCAAAAGAAGAGGGGAATACCATTCTTACGGACAAAATCTCCATTGATCTGAACCGAGTGGGTGTATTTACTTTTAAAGATTATGACAATGTAAATAAATACGGAATGGTCGGTACTATAGCGGTCACGGGTTGGAAGCTTGGTGTGTGCCAGGATACTTCTGTTATTGCAGCTAAAATTATTCGAAACTTACTTGTTTCCGTTATTTTGGGCATTCTTCTCCTGATCATAACAGTCGTTTTGCTCGTTGTTGCAGCCAGCGGTATGTTGAAACCGCTGGGTGAAATGAAAACCTTTGTCAAGGAAAAGGTTATTGGCACGGCAAATATTCAGCCGCAGAGTACGGAAACGGCTGAAATCAAGTATTTGATCGGTGAACTGGCGGAGCGATTCATCGCAACGATCCGCCAGACCAAACAAGAATCCAACATAATCCAAAATAAGATGACAACCGCAAACGATAAAGTGGTGGAAATCTCTAGAAATATTGTAGAGATCAGTGCTGCCATGGAAGAAACAAATGCAAGCATAGATTCACAGACAGAGAGTATTCGTAGTATTGACGAGACCTGCAATGATGTGGAAAAGGTAGTTGATAAGCTTGCCAAGGATGCAAAGACTATGGCGAGCCGTGCAGGAGAGATATTGAAGAAAGTTGCTGAGCTGGTACCTGAATTGATTCACGACAAAGAAAATGCCGCAATTGTAACTGATGAGAGTCGTAATCAATTAGCTGAGGCTATTGAGAATGTACAGGTTATCAACCAGATTTCCGAGGTCTCTGTAGCGATTCAGGATATTGCATCCCAGACCAATCTGCTGGCCTTGAATGCCTCGATTGAAGCGGCGAGGGCCGGGGAAGCCGGTAAGGGATTTGCTGTAGTTGCGGAAGAAATCAAAAAATTGAGTGACGTTACCAGCGAAGAAATCGGAAAAGTGAATGATCTGACCGCAAAAGTATTAGAAAGTGTAAAAATGCTTGAAGCCGGCGCCAATAATATTCTGGAATTTTTGAATGGTACTGTCATGGAAGATTATGGAAAGCTGGAGAATCTGGCAGTGAGCTACGAAAAAGATGCTTCTTATTATGCGGAAGTCAGCAGTGATTTGGGAACCAGTTCACAGGAATTGTCCGCTTCTGTACAGAATATGAATCACATAGTGAGTCAGATATTGTCAACGCAGGTTGAGTTGGGCACGGCAATCCAGTCTGTTAATGACAACTTGCAGGAGATTACGCATGCAAGTGCAGATGTTTCACAGGAATCCAAGGATGTTCTCAGCAGTATTGGCTCTCTTCAGGGCACAATGGGAACTTTTCAAGTATAGTGAATTGCGGCAATCTGTTCGCTCAGATTGCCGCTTATTTTTGCTATTGTCCAACTTCTGCAGGAAGCACGTTGATCACTACATATTCTGACTTGCAGCCGGTCTTAAATTTAATTGCCCAGTCGGAAATGCCGGAAGTCACGATGAAATTGGTGGATTCCCTTTTTTCCAGTCCGTAGGTCTTGTCATCTATCCCGGTCCATTGTCCCATATAATTTATCGGAAACAGCTGTCCGCCATGAGTGTGCCCGGACAGGACCAGGTCAACACCCGCCGCTGTCTGCGCGGCGTAATCACTGGGCTGATGATCCAGAACAATGCTATACTTATCGGGATCCAGATTGGATACTAATTCTGCCATGGAAGCTCTGGAGTCCCCTCGCTGTTCCTCCGAACGATCCTGCCGCCCAATCAGGTAAAACCGATTGTCCAGCAATACTGCCTCATCCTGCAGTACAACCACATAGTTCCGCTCAAGCTCCGCAATCAGGTCATCCCCGCTGTAACCTCGAAATTCAGGACCGTAATACCCCTTATCGTGGTTTCCAAAAGCGTAATAAACACCGTACGTGGTCTGCAAGGTACCCAGGGCCTCGCACGCGGCGATCATATCATCCTTTGTTGTATCATCATCCACAAAGTCGCCCGCCACTACCACAATATCCGGATTTTCTGCCTGTATGGCCTTTATATGTTCCGCAAATCCTTTTCCGTCAAAGGTAGTTCCCACATGGGAATCCGAAATTAACACTACACATAAGCTGCCTACCGGTTTATCCGTGGTCAAAACATATTCCGTCCGCCACACGTGATGCGCCAAATACCATCCGCAGATCAAGTATACAGCAGTGATTCCCAGAGCAAAGGCTCCGGCGTAATATTTTTCAGAATGAATCTTACGCCTTCTTTTCACAATGCCGTTTATGCCATCACATAACAGCCATATTACCATTAGGTGAATGATGGTCAGCATGGCGTTGATGGGGCCAAGGCCCGCCCATGTGCTGAAAAAAAGCAGTATCACCAAAACAGCTCCAATTATGTAGCGTACGATTTTCCTGCCCTTTGCCGCTTTGTAAATAATCGAAAATCTGGCAAACCTGCTTACCAGATATATATTTCCAAGAACAGCGGCCAAAATAAGGGATCCGAAAATAAAAAACCACATTTTTCATCGCTCCTCAAGAATCTTCTGGATATGTACCATACTCTCATAGTATATCCAGGTGTCAAATCAGTATCGTGACAACCTTATTCTACCAAATGTCATAAGCCATGTCTATGAGTAAGAAAATATTTCCCTACATAAGAAAATATTTCCCGGAATGGCTTGAAGAAGAGAAAAGTAACTGTTGAAAAACAAGCTTTTTCGTTGTAATATTTAATATAGAAATTACATTTTACACTTTCAGAGAATGATTGTATGCAAAAAATAAAATAAAAAAAGGAGAGTGTACTATGGCAAACAGATTTGTACTGAATGAGATTTCCTACCATGGAGCAGGCGCAATTTCCGAGATTGCGACCGAGGCAAAGGGGCGCGGTTTCCAGAAAGCCTTTGTGTGCTCCGACCCGGATCTGATCAAATTCGGGGTGACAAAGAAAGTGCTCGATATCCTGGATGATGCGGGACTTTCCTATGAAGTGTATTCCAACATCAAACCAAATCCCACCGTGGAAAATGTACAGACAGGAGTGGAGGCATTTAAGAAGTCCGGCGCGGATTATCTCATTGCAATCGGCGGCGGTTCCTCAATGGACACCGCAAAGGCCATCGGCATCATCATCGCGAATCCGGAGTTCGAGGATGTGGTAAGCCTGGAGGGCGTTGCACCCACCAAGAATAAGTCCGTGCCGATTTTTGCAGTACCCACCACCGCAGGAACAGCGGCGGAGGTAACGATCAACTATGTGATCACGGATGTATCAAAAAATCGGAAGATGGTCTGTGTGGATCCGAAGGATATTCCGGTTGTGGCTTTTGTGGATCCTGAGATGATGGCGACCATGCCCAAGGGTCTGACCGCAGCTACCGGTATGGATGCCCTGACCCATGCGATAGAGGGCTATATCACAGCGGGTGCGTGGGAGTTGTCCGATATGTTCCATCTGAAGGCAATTGAGATCATTGCCCGTTCCCTGAGAGGCGCAGTAGAAAACGTACCGGAGGGAAGGACGGATATGGCTCTTGGTCAGTATGTTGCCGGAATGGGTTTCTCCAATGTGGGACTGGGAATTGTTCACTCCATGGCACATCCCTTAGGTGCGCTTTATGATACGCCCCACGGCATTGCTAATGCGATCATTCTTCCTACCGTCATGGAGTACAACGCTGAGGCAACCGGCGAGAAATATCGTGAGATTGCAAGAGCGATGGGCGTGGAAGGCGTTGATTCCATGTCCCAGGAGGAGTATCGGAAAGCTGCCATTGAAGCTGTGAAGAAGCTGTCAGCGGATGTGGGCATTCCGACAGACTTAAAAGAAATCGTTAAGAAAGAGGATATTCCCTTCCTTGCGCAGTCAGCTTACGACGATGCATGCAGGCCGGGCAATCCGAAGGAGACCAGTGTAGAGGACATTGTAAAGCTTTATGAATCTTTGATCTGACAAAAAAGCCTGTACAAGGGGAAATAACCCTATAAAATGAGATGAAGAGTGGAACTTGTGTCTTCATGGGCGCAAGTTCCACTTTCTTACAGTTCGCGAAAAAGGAATAAAATAATAACAAACCGCCAAGTACTGGGATATGGACGGAAGGAAAAGGCTGCGGAATATAGAATGATCCGGCAGCCGGAAAGAGGATTTATGGGTGTTTTATCAAATTTGGAGCCAAAGAGCGTATTTCATTACTTTGAGGAGATCACGAAGATTCCTCATGGTTCCCGCAACGTGCAGCAGATCAGCGATTATTTGGTGCGTTTTGCGAGGGAACGAGGACTGTATTATGTACAGGATGCGTTAAAGAACGTGATCATCGTAAAGGAAGCGACACCTGGCTACGAGAAGGAGCCGGTGGTGATCCTACAGGGACATATGGACATGGTTGCGGTGAAAAAGCCGGAATGCGAGATTGACATGAAGACAGAGGGGCTGAAGGTGGCAATCCGGGGAGACGAAATTTATGCGGAGAGCACAAGCCTTGGCGGTGATGACGGGATTGCGGTGGCATACTCCCTTGCGCTGCTGGATTCAGACACCATACAGCATCCACGGCTTGAGGTGGTGATCACAGTTGACGAGGAGGTTGGCATGGATGGCGCAAGAGGGATCGACTTATCTATGCTGACAGGGAACAGGATGATCAATCTGGACTCTGAGGATGAGGGTATCTTTCTGACCAGCTGTGCAGGAGGCGCCAGAGTGAACTGTGTACTACCGCTTGCGTTAGAAGAGAGACTGGGCACAGCTGCGGAGCTGACAGTGGGCGGACTGCTGGGGGGCCACTCCGGCGCGGAGATCCACAAGGAGCGAGGGAATTCCAACTGTCTGTTAGGCAGGGCATTGTACCGCATTTCAGAAAAATTGTCTGTGGGCCTTTGCGCGCTGGAGGGCGGTCTGGCTGACAATGCTATCCCCAGGGAGACAAAAGCCTGTATTATTGTGGAGGAAAAGGATATTGATGCACTGACTGAGATTGTGAAGGCATTGGAGACGGAAGTAAAGGCCGAGCTCTCCTCAAAGGATCCCGATGTTTATGTCAGACTGGGCAGACAGGAGGCGGGATGTTTTTTAAGTGTGACACCTGATGATACCAGGCGTGCGGCTGCTTTCCTCTGTGCACTGCCAAACGGTGTTCAGACCATGAGCGCCGATATGCCGGGGCTGGTGGAAACCTCCTTGAATCTGGGAATTGTGAGACTGGCGTCGGAGGAACGGCAGCTTAAGGCGGATTTTTCCGTGCGAAGCAGTGTTGAGAGTGCAAAGCAGGCTCTGATCGGAAAGATAGCGGCTGTCACTGGACTGGCAGGGGGCAGCTGTTCTGTCAGCGGAGACTATCCTGGCTGGAAGTATCGGAAGGATTCGCCGCTGCGGGAGAAGATGGTGGCTGTGTATGAGAGAATGTACGGCACATCACCCAAAGTGGAGGCAATTCATGCAGGGCTGGAGTGCGGCATATTGGGAAGTAAGATCAAGGATCTGGACTGTGTGTCCATAGGGCCCCAGATGCACGATATTCACACCACAGAGGAGACCTTAAGTATTTCCTCGACCAGGCGAGTTTGGGAGTATCTGGTATGTCTGCTTCAGGAGAGGGATAATATTTTATAAAAAGGTATTGATTTTTTTCGCGCGGCGCGGTATAATGCAAGATGTGTTTCGGGGTGTGGCTCAGCTTGGTTAGAGCGCCGTCTTAGGGAGGCGGAGGTCGCGAGTTCGAATCCCGCCACTCCGACGTGGAAGGGAAGCACTGATGTGGGTTTGCATCGGTGCTTCTTTTGTATTTCTTCTTTATGTGTTTTCTGTTGTTTTATAGGATGTGGGCGAGGGTCGGGGCAGGGCGTCCCAGGGGGCCGGGGAACGCGCACTGCGAGCCGCGGTTTTCTAACAGGCCGGAGGGGATTTGCGGCTAGTGACGGGTCGCGAAAGAGTCGGCATCCATGCCTCCGCTTTCGCTGGTGCGCACATCGTGTGCGCACCACCCTGCTTTCAGTCCGGCCTGTAAGAAAGCCCTGCGGCTCTCCGTGAGCGTTCCCCGGCCCCCTGGGACGCCCTGCCCCTCGGTGGTGCATATTATAAGGGATGGACGCGATGTAATGGATGAAGATATTTAGAGGCGTAAAGATAAGGAGCATTTTTACATGGGAAAGGGAATGCCATATGTTGAGAAGGAACATACGGGTTTGAGGAGAGGGAAGAGAATGACGGAAAAACAAGGAAAGAATAAGGTTTGTTCTGTCTCTGCCAGGTGTGGCGGATGCCAACGGATTGATGAGCCCTATGAGGTGCAGCTGCAGGCGAAGGCGGTGCGGTTTCGGAAGATGATGGAGCCCTTTTGTAAGACGGAAGGGATACTCGGGATGGAGAGGCCGGAGCATTATCGGTGTAAGGTGAATGCGGCGTTTGGGGAGGATAGGCGGCATAATGTCATATCGGGTATTTACGAGGAGAAGAGTCATCGGATTGTGCCGGTGGATAGCTGTCTGATTGAGAATGAGAAGGCGGATGCGATCATTGTATCGATCAGAGGGCTTCTTAAGTCTTTTAAGATCCGGCCGTACAATGAGGATACAGGGTATGGGCTGCTTCGGCACGTGTTGGTGCGCACTGGGCATGCTACGGGGCAGATTTTGGTGGTGCTGGTGTTGTCCTCGCCCATCTTGCCGTCCAAAAACAATTTTGTGAAGGCGCTTTTGAAGCTGCATCCGGAGATCACTTCCATTGTGATCAATGTGAATGAACGGAATACAAGTATGGTGCTGGGGGATAGGGAGCATGTGGTCTACGGAAAAGGATATATTGAGGACAGGCTTTGCGGCAAGGTGTTTCGGATTTCGCCCAAGTCTTTTTATCAGGTGAATCCGATGCAGACGGAAAAGCTTTATGGAAAGGCTGTGGAGTATGCGGCTTTGACAGGGAAAGAAATGGTGCTGGACGCTTATTGCGGAACAGGAACCATCGGGCTGATTGCCAGCGAACATGCGGGCAGGGTCATCGGGGTGGAGCTGAATGGTGACGCGGTACGGGATGCCAGGAGTAATGCGAAGCGGAATCAGGTGAAGAATATACAGTTTTACCAAAATGATGCGGGAAAGCTGCTTCTGCAGATGGCGGAGCAGGGGGAGAGTCTGGATGTGCTGCTGATGGATCCGCCAAGGAGCGGCAGCAGCCGGGAGTTTCTGGAGGCTGCGGCCCGGATTTCGCCGGGAAGGATTGTGTATATTTCCTGCAATCCTGAGACATTGGTGCGGGATCTGAAGATTTTGGCCGGCCATGGCTACCGGGTGGAGCGTTCTGTGGCGGTGGATATGTTTCCCTTTACAGAGGGGATTGAGAGCGTCAGTCTGCTGGTGAAGCATGGTGGATAAAGGTAAGCTGCCGGCACAGGATAATATATTTTGAGGAGGAAGGCATATGGACAGGCTGATTGAGACAGGGCGCTTGTTGCTGCGTCCGCTGACTGTGGATGATGCAGTAGATGTTTTTGAGTGGGTGGGCGATCCGGTTGTGAACAGGTATATGCCGTACCCTTTGTATCAGGACATAGAAGAGGTAAAAAATTGGATCCGGTCCATTCATGAGGAATCTAATATATTTGCCTTTTGCCTAAAGGATATGGGGAAGGTGATTGGCTCAGGTTCTATCTCATATAAATCGGAGATCAATGCATATGAATTGGGTTATAATCTTAACAAAGCTTTCTGGAAGAAGGGATACGCCACGGAAGCTGCGAAGGCACTGATACAGTGGGCATATGATAACCTGAATGCAAGAGAATTTGCAGCAAAGCATGCCAACGCCAATACGGCATCGGGCTGTGTCATCCGGAAATGCGGATTCGCGTTTGCGCATTACGGGCAATACTCCAAGTATGATGGAAGTGAAACCTTTGATGCTTCCTGCTATAGGATGCATTTGGAATAAAGGGAGAATACTTTTGTTCGAATAAGATTATATCATGCGCCTTATCAAAGAAATGATCAGGATGTCCAATGATCAGCTGTTTATGTCCAGGATAATTTCCTGTTCATCCGATATGATATATCCATATAGGAATGGAGACGCAGGAATTTGAACGGTTTATCATTTCTTGTGAAATTTTCATCAGTTTTTGCTAAGATTAAAAATTTGCTATTTATACAATATTTCATGTGTTATAATGAACCTAGCAGGAAGAATAAGGGCATAATCTGATCAATTACTCATGTTCCTGTATTTATCTTTTGATAGAACACGCTAGGAGGAGTATCATGAAAAATCAAAAAATGAGTACTGTTATTACTGCAATTGTCTCTTGCGTTACAGCGGTGTGTATTTTGCTCCTGTTTCTGATGGCAAGCCACAATATGACCGTTGCGATGAGAGAGACTGCTATGAACAATATGGAGAGTGCCCTGAATGCAAGGACTGAGATCATAGAGCAGTATGTGGGGCAGGCAGAAAACCTTTTGATCGCTTATGGCAAAGCGCCGGTGGTTGCGGAGCTGCTAAAGGATCCGGACGATGCTTCGGTAACACAGCGGGCTCAGGCCTATACGGAAAGCTTTTATGCAGGCCTTAGCGGTTGGGAAGGAATCTACATAGCGGAATGGGATACGCACGTTCTTACCCACGCAAACCCCGCTGTAGTTGGAATCCGTACACGTGAGGGGGATCCTTTGAAGGCGCTGCAGGACGCCATGACGGCTGCGGGCGACATGTACAATACCGGTATTATCATATCTCCTGCATCCCAGCAGCTGGCATTGTCCCTGTACGCTCCGGTGCGTGATACAAGCGGAAATATCCTGGGTTATGTAGGCGGCGCGCAGTTTGCCACCAGCCTGGATGCACTGCTGGATAAGCTCAGCATGGAAGGTATGGAAAGTTCTCGGAACTATATGATCAACACAGCAACTGCCACCCATATCTTTGATGAGGATGAAGCGCTGATGGCTACACCCATTGAAGATGAGATGCTTCTGAGGATTATCGATAAGATCAATGCGAACCCTTCTGAGTTAGTGGGAGAGGTTGATTATAAGGATGCCGACGGAGAAGAGTGTATTGCGGTGTACCAGTATCTGCCAGATCGTCAGTGGGCCGTTATCATGAGCGATACGGAGAGTGAGATATATAAATCGGCAAACCAGAGCCGCAATATACTTGCTATGGTCTGCGTTGGAGCATTTATACTGATTGCTGTTCTGTCCTTTATATCCGTGAAGCTGTGCGTGCAGCCCCTTGCAATTGTGGAGAGGTCTATTGAAAAACTGAAGAATCTGGAGCTGCAGACACCTGCTGAGATGAAGCGCTTTGTGGGCGGTAAAAGTGAGACAGGAAAGATTGCAACAGCAATGGATTCTCTTTACGGCACACTGCGGAGTATTGTTTCCACTCTTCGCGGCTGTACGGATTCACTGGGAGATTCTTCGAATCTGATGAGCGAGGCTACCCAAATCCTGGTAGAAAATGTGAGCGATAACTCTGCAACCACTGAGGAATTGGCCGCAAGTATCACTACCACCAACGAAGCCATTGAGAATGTGGTGGACGAGATTACCAGAATAGCTGATATGGTACATACTGTGGAGGAGAAGGTCAAAGCGGGGGATGATAAGAGCAACCAGTTGCTTTACACGGCTGCAGCCATGAAGAACATGGCAGAGAGCACTCTGAGCGATACTGATGCAAGAATCCAAGAAAATCGTAAGAACGTTGAAGCTGCCATGGTCAATCTGCAGTCCCTTACACGCATCAACGACATGGCACAGAAGATTCTGGAGATTGCGAATCAGACAAACCTGCTCTCCCTGAATGCGTCTATTGAGGCGGCAAGAGCTGGTGAACAGGGAAGGGGCTTTGCTGTTGTGGCACAAGAGATTGGAACGCTTGCCTCCAATTCTTCTACCACAGCAAAGCAGATTTCCGATATATGTGGAGAGATCAACACCAATATCAAGAATGTGCAGGACTGCGTTGATGATATCATCAGCTTCATGGAGACTGATGTGGCTGACAAGTTCAAGCAGTTTGTGGGCATAGCCAACGAGTACGGCGGTTCTGTGGAAGATATCAGAGTGGCGATCGGAGAGATTGAAGAGACTTCCACCGGCTTTGTAGCTTCCGTGACGAGCATTCGGGAACGTATGGATATCATCAGGACAGCCTCCGGCGAAAATGAGATCGGTGTGGGCGACATTGTAAACAAAATTGAGCAGACCAATTCTACGGCAGAGGAACTGCAGAATGTGGGTAAGACCAATCAGAGCAATGCTCAGGCTATCAGCCAAATTGTGGAAAGATTTTCCGAGTAAACTATTAAATGTAATTCTATTTCACGTAGTCAATGAAAAGGCTTCCCACCGCGGTATTAGATCCGCGGTGGAAAGCCTTTTTATAAAAGTTATACTTTCTTTTTCCGTGGGATATGGTATAATGACCTTATTCAGGGCAAGAGACGGCCGAATGGCCATCCATACCATGATGCGGAGCAATCATGGTATAATGACCTTATTCAAGGCAAGAGACGGCCGAATGGCCATTCATACCATGATGCGGAGCAATCATGGTATAATGACCTTATTCAAGGCAAGAGACGGCCGCAAAGAGTAGAGTCAAGTGGCCGAACAAACATCTTCCAAGCTTGCTTGAACAGATGCTTGCTCGGACATTTGATGAGCGAAACAACCTGGAACGCAGAGCGTTTCAGCGCTCTGCCCATAATTCGCTGCCAACAAGCAGCAGAAAAGAGGAAAATATGAGCAAATACGCAGGAACCCAGACAGAAAAAAACTTAGAGGCGGCTTTCGCAGGAGAGTCCCAGGCCCGCAATAAATACACCTACTTTGCCTCCGTGGCAAAGAAAGAGGGCTATGAGCAGATGTCAGCAATCTTTTTAAAGACCGCCGACAACGAGAAGGAACACGCAAAGATGTGGCTCAAGGAGCTGGAGGGCATCGGCAATACCGCAGAAAATCTGAAGGCGGCAGCAGAGGGTGAGAACTACGAGTGGACGGATATGTATGAGGGATTTGCTGTCACTGCTGAGAAGGAAGGCTTCCCGGAGCTGGCACATAAATTCCGCCTGGTGGCAGCCATTGAGAAGCATCACGAGGAGAGATACCGTGCCCTGCTTAAGAACATTGAAACTATGCAGGTCTTTGAGAAGAGTGAGGTAAAGATTTGGGAGTGCCGCAACTGCGGACATATTGTGGTAGGTACCAATGCACCGGAAATTTGTCCTACCTGCAATCACCCCCAGGCTTACTTTGAAGTGTGCAGCGAGAATTATTAAGTCGTAGTGCGGTGGAGAACGCCGCGGTGACAGGAACATGTATTTTGGAATTCAGTGGCAGGGCACATGGTCTATGTGGCCCTGCCGTATTTTCCGTGGGCAGAAGACCGACCCGACGGACATTTCCGTAGGCGGAAGACTGCTCTGACTGACAGCGAGAGGAAAAAATGAATAAACCTTCTATATTAAGAAATAAGGCTTTTCTGTATCTGACGGAGTTTTTTGCGGGAATGTCCGTGATGGCAGTGGAACTGGGAGCAAGCAGACTTCTCGCCCCCTATTTCAGTTCCTCCCAGATTGTCTGGACCATTATCATCGGTACCATTATGATCGCCATGGCTCTGGGCAATATTTACGGTGGAAAGAGTGCGGACAAGAACCCTGATCCGGACAAGCTTTACAGCAGGATTTTGATCGCGGCAGTATGGATAGCCGCAATCCCGGTGGTTGGAAAGTATATTATTTTGTTTATATCAGCGGTGGTAATATTCACGGTGAACACAAACTTTCTGATCTGGGCAGCCTTTGCGGCGTGTATGATCATTTTTGTGTTCCCACTGTTTCTGTTGGGCACGGTGACGCCGTCCCTGGCAAAGTACACGGTGGACAGTCTGGACGACAGCGGCCGGATTGTGGGCACCCTGGGGGCATTCAATACCATCGGCAGTATCATCGGTACCTTTGTGCCCACCTTTATTTCCATACCGGCAGTGGGCACATCAGTGACTTTCCTGATTTTTGCGTCGATCCTTCTGGCTCTGGGACTGATCTATTTTATCAGCAGAAAAGCCGGAGCGGTAAAGAGCGGGACGGCGGCCGTCTTGCTGCTTGTCTGCTGGGGGCTGGGAAGCTCCAACAGCTTTGCTTTTTGGGAAGACAACCTGGCCTATGAGGGAGAGTCCGTGTACAATTACCTTCAGGTCCAGGAGAACAGCCGCAGGGTGATCCTGTCCACCAATGTGCTCTTTGGCGTTCAGTCGGTGCTTGTGAAGGATCAGGGGCTTACGGGCATGTACTACGATTACGCCATGGCAGCGCCGTTGATGACGGGGAAGGAGAATCCCGAGGACTGTCAGATGTTGATCCTTGGCATGGGAACGGGGACCTACGCCACACAGTGCAGTCGGTATTTCGGTGAAATGAGCATTGAAGGTGTGGAGATTGACGATAAGATCACGAAGCTTGCCAGAACTTATTTTGAACTGCCGGAGGAGGTATCGGTGGTAACTTACGACGGCCGGGCTTATCTCAACGTGATAGACAAATCATATGACGTGATCATGGTGGATGCTTATCAGGACATTACCATTCCTTTTCAGATGTCTTCGGTGGAGTTTTTTACCTTGGTGAAAGAACATTTGAATCCCGGGGGCGTTATGGTGGTAAATATGAACATGCGAGGCAGCAGTGAGGGGAATATCAACCAGTATCTGTCTGACACCATATCGCAGGTCTTTTCAGAGGTATACACTGTGGATGTGGGCGGTTCTACCAATAGGGAGCTGTTTGCGGCAAATGACGTGGATCTGACGGGAAATCTGGCCGAAGGCATAGAGCGGGTTCAGGACCAGGCTCTCGCGGCATTGCTTTCGCGGGTGCATCAGAATCTGGCAGCTTACCGGGCCGGAGACCATATTATGACGGATGATAAGGCGCCTGTAGAGCTTCTGGGCATGCAGGTCATAGATGAGCTGATCAAAGATGAGGTGGCATATTATAAGGACATTTATGAGGAAGGCGGCGTAAGAGCGCTGCTGGAGAGTTTCTAGGGAGCTGAAATAAATGATCGCCGTATACTGCGGCAGAAAGGAATACATTATGGCAAGAGATAAGAATAACTTTGCACTGACACCGCCAATGGGATGGAACAGCTACGATTACTATGACACGACAGTGAATGAGGAACGGGTGAAGGCCAATGCGGACTATATGGCTGCTCATTTAAAGGAATATGGCTGGGAATACATTGTGGTAGATATCGAGTGGTTTGCCCACGGCGCGGGCAGCCAACGGGACAAATACCAGTACATACCCTTCAACAAGCTGGAAATGGACGAATACGGCAGACTGTATCCCGATCCGGCGCGTTTCCCGTCCTCCGTGGGCGGCGCGGGCTTCAAGCCCCTGGCGGACTATATACACGGGCTGGGGCTGAAATTCGGCATCCATATCATGCGGGGAATTCCCCGTGCGGCGGCTCATGAGCATCTGCCTGTCAAGGGAACGGATGTTACTGCTGCGGATGTGGCAAATCCGTCTTCTATCTGCGGCTGGAATCCTGACATGTACGGCATCAGGAATTGCCCGGAGGGTCAGAGCTACTATAATTCCATTCTGGAGTTGTATGCCCAGTGGGGTGTGGACTTTATTAAGTGTGACGATATCTGCAACACCAACCTTTATGCCGATAACCGTTACTCTGCTCCTCATGAGGTGGAGATGCTGGCAAAGGCCATACAGGCCTGCGGACGGGACATTGTGCTGTCCCTGTCCCCGGGACCCGCGCTGATCGAGAAGGCATGGCATTATGAGACTTATGCAAACATGTGGCGGATCACGGACGATCTCTGGGATAAATGGGAACTTCTTAAGGATATGTTCCACCGCTGCGAGCTCTGGCAGAATCATGTGTCGGAGGGGTGTTACCCAGACTGCGATATGCTGCCTCTGGGGCATATGGGAAAAGGCTTTGGACATGAGTGGGTCACAAATCTGACCCAGGAAGAGCAGCGGACAATGATAACACTGTGGTGCATTTTCGGATCCCCCCTGATGCTTGGGGCGGAGATGACACTCTTAGACGATTGGACGATTTCCCTGCTGACCAACCGGGAAGTGCTTGCTATGCTGACTCCAAAGTGTAAGCCCAGGCAGCTTTGTCTGGATGAGAGAAAAGCGGTGTGGAAGGCCTTCAATCCGGAGACCGGAAAGCGGTATGTGGCGCTGTTTAACCTAAGTGAGGAAACTGGCGCTGTGTCTGTGGATGCCAAGGCCGCCGGATTCAGCGTGGGCGATGAGTTGAAGGAGCTGTGGACAGGGGAGAGTAAGAAGATCACCGAAGAATGTCTGCAGGCGGAGATACCTGCCCACGGCTGTGTATTGTATACAAAATAATTTCTACATTTTTCGGGGTATTCATTTCAATTATTTTATGGTATACTGATTTATAGATGTATGGGGAGGTTTCGAGTATGAATATTAAAGATTTCACAGATATGGAAAAATTTGAAAACATTATGGCAAGCTGGGCTACGGCGACGGGACTTGCTACAGTGGCCGTAGGAGCGGATGGGGAGTACATATCCCAGTGCTATAATTTTACAGATTTCTGTATCAAGCTGACCAGAGGAAGCGCTGAAGGCTGCAGACGGTGTGAAAAGAATGACAGAGAAGGACAAGGTGTTTATTATTGCCATGCAGGGTTGCTTGATTTTGGCATACCTCTGGAGGTGGACGGTATCAGGGTTGGCACAGTGATTGGTGGACAGATCCTGCCGGCAGAACCTGATGAAGAAAAATTCCGTCAAGTAGCAAGAGAAATCGGCGTGAATGAAGATCAGTACATCGATGCGCTGCATAAGGTAAACGTGCGGTCAGAGGCAGTTTTCAAGGCCTCCGCAGAGTTGCTGGGAGAGGTGTTGAACAACTTTATTAATGCTGAGTACGCGAAAAATAAAAACGATGTTATCATCCAGAAGCTGGAGAAGGGTGCGGACGAGACTCATGAGTTGGTGGAGCGCATCATCTTAAAGACCACTGAACTGAAGGCTCTCCAGAACAAGCAGAAGATACTGGCTCTGAACGCCAGCATAGAAGCTGCCAGAGCGGGAGAGAAGGGTGCAGGCTTTGCAGTAGTGGCGAAGGAGGTCGGAAAGCTTTCGGAGCAAAGTACTGTGGTGAACAGGGAGATAGAAGAGGTTGTTGAAAAAATATCCGCAGCGGTTGAAGAGATGAAACTGTAAACTGTGGATCAACACGATATTCCTAAAGGGCACCTGTGAGAAGGTGTCCTTTTTTCTTCCGGTTTATTATAAAAATTTAATATCTTTTTTCATTGACATGCCCCAATAAAAAAAGATATGATATAAGAAATCAAAATTCATTCTATGGGATTCTTCCGCGACAATTCAAGGGATTAAATACAAGGGATCAAATGCAAGGGAAAGGAGGTATTTTCTATTGAAGAAAAACGATAATTATTTGAGTGACTATGCACGGCTGTGCAGAAATGCCGATCAATTGGATCCGGTGCTGTTTGATAAATATGAAGTACAGAGAGGACTTCGGGACAAGAACGGAAACGGCGTGGTCACAGGTCTGACCAATATTTCCAAAATCGAGGCATTTCAGACGATAGATGGGGTGAAGACGCCCTGCGAGGGAAAGCTCTGGTATCGGGGCTACGACTGCATTGAGCTGGTGAATGGATTCCGCAAAAAACGGTTTGGTTTTGAGGAGGTGACTTATCTGCTTCTCTTCGGGGATCTTCCCAACGAACAGCAGCTTACGGGCTTCCGTGATATTCTGACTGCAAACAGGACGCTTCCCACAAATTTCACCAGGGATGTGATCATGAAAGCGCCCAGCAGCGATATCATGAACTCCCTGACCAGGAGCGTTCTGACGCTGGCTTCTTACGACAAGGCATGCAACGATACCTCCATTGAGAACGTGCTGCGCCAGTGCCTTGGACTGATCAGCCTGTTCCCGATTCTGACAGTCTATGGCTATCACGCCTATAATCATTATCAGAATGACGAGAGCATGTACATACACAGGCCTTCCAAGAAGCTGTCAACAGCGGAGAATCTGCTGATGATGCTGCGGCCGGACAAGAAATTCACGGAGCTTGAAGCCAGAGTGCTGGACATTGCTCTGGTGCTGCATATGGAGCATGGCGGAGGAAATAACTCCACCTTCACCACCCGTGTGGTGACTTCCTCCGGTTCCGACACCTACTCGGTGATTGCCGCTGCCTTGTCCTCCCTGAAGGGACCCAAGCACGGCGGCGCAAACATCAAGGTGGTGGAGATGATGCGGGATATTGAGCAAAATGTCTCCGACTGGACGGACGAGGATGCCATCCGTGCTTACTTAAAGAAGATCCTGAACAAGGAGGCCTTTGATGGAAAGGGCCTGATCTATGGCATGGGCCATGCAGTATATTCCCTGTCTGACCCGAGAGCCCAGGTGTTCAAGGGCTTTGTGGAGCAGCTTGCCTCTGCAAAGGGAAGGGAGAAGGATTTTGCTCTTTACTCCATGATCGAGCGGATCGCGCCTCAGGTAATCTCTGAGAAGGCAAGGATATACAAGGGGGTAAGCGCCAATGTAGACTTTTACAGCGGTTTTGTGTACAGCATGCTGGAGATTCCGCTGGAGATGTATACTCCGATTTTTGCCATTGCAAGAATCGCCGGATGGAGCGCCCACAGGCTGGAAGAGTTGATCAATATGGACAAGATCATTCGTCCCGCCTACAAGAGCGTGATGGAAGAACGGCATTATGTTGATATGGAGAATAGGGATTGAGCTTTGAGCATATGAGCGCGGGCATTGTTGCCTGCGCTTTTCCGTCATACAGACAAAGGTGAGGGATGTCATAGAGAGGCGAAGTACACTAAAATCTTTTCACCGGAGAGTGTTGTATGCTGATGGTCAATTCGTTCAGGATGCCATTGAACACCAAGGATGGGCAGTTCCCTGTGTGCAATAGCTTCAATGCAGCCGTCCCGGGGACAGTGCTGAACGGCGGAAAGTCCGCTGCCCAGTTCCCGAATGGCCTGGTGGTGGGCGCTGTTTACGATGGCGTGTTCTCCGTACAGGTCGTAGAGCCAGGAGTTCTTTTCGATCACAGTGTCGTGGTACTGATCGCCATCCTCATAGCGATGGATAGCCGAGGTAGCAAGGTCCTGATACAGGGTGCCGCCCAAACCCACATTGATGACCTGTGCACCCTTACAGATGCCCAGCACAGGAAGCCGTTTCTTGATGCAGAAATCCAAGGCCTGGAGCTGAAGGATATCCAGCGCCGTATCAATGCTGCGGGAGCCGTGGTTCTGCTCTCCGAAAAAGGCGGGGGTGATATCCCCGCCACCGGGCAGCAGCAGGCAGTCACAGTTAGCTAAATCTTTCAGATCCAGGGTCACCACAGGATTGTGTCCCTGGTTTTTCACGTACTGCACATAGTTCTCTGTATCCGGTTTTCTCCCAACGATGGCTATCTTCATCAGAACAACCTCACAAAAAGCTCTTCTACCAATATATGATATTATCCCCGATTTGGTACCATAAAAGAATTGCGTTCTTTTTCAGAAAGTCTTTGTCTATGAGCCAAAATATGGTAAAATAAAATTACTTGATCCGAAGATATCCTGAATACCCTTGTAAGGAGGAAACAAATATGGAGAGCGCAATCTCTAG
Source organism: Acetatifactor sp. (assembly GCA_022511385.1). Taxonomy (GTDB): domain Bacteria; phylum Bacillota; class Clostridia; order Lachnospirales; family Lachnospiraceae; genus Acetatifactor. The sequence goes on along the minus strand of JAFLRN010000016.1, from coordinate 6,510 downwards.
AGAGGAAGCGTTTGAGCTTCTAATAAAATATAACAAGGAACCATTTCATATCCTGCACGCCCTGACGGTGGAGGGTGTGATGCGGTATTTTGCCCGGGAGACTGGGAATGGAGAGGACGAGGAGTACTGGGGCCAGGTAGGCCTGCTCCACGACATTGACTTTGAAATCTACCCGGAGGAGCACTGCCTGAAGGCACCGGAGCTTCTTCGGGAGGGCGGTGTGTCCGAGGACATGATCTATTCCGTATGCAGTCACGGGTACGGTATCTGCTGTGACCAGGAGCCCAGGCATCTCATGGAGAAAATTCTTTTTGCCACTGACGAGCTGACAGGACTGATCGGGGCGGCGGCAAAGATGCGTCCTTCGAAAAGCGTGATGGATATGGAACTGTCAAGCCTTAAGAAAAAATATAAGGATAAGAAATTTGCTGCAGGCTGCTCCCGGGACGTGATCTCCACAGGAGCGGAGCGTCTGGGCTGGGATCTGGACGAGCTTTTGGAGAGAACCATTCTGGCCATGCGTTCCTGTGAAGAGAGCGTGAACAAGGAGATGGAAAATATATAAAATTGCTGTTAAGACGGCAGAAATGAGGTAAAAATGAACGCAGTATTGGAGCAGATCAGTAAGATCGGGATCGTCCCTGTTGTGAAGATTGACCGGGCGGAGGATGCGCTTCCCCTGGCAAAGGCCCTGTGTGCGGGGGGACTGCCCTGCGCAGAGGTAACATTCCGCACTGACGCGGCTGCAGAGGCTATCAGGATCATGACCACCAACTTTCCGGACATGTGTGTGGGCGCAGGTACGGTGCTGAATGCGGAGCAGGTGGATGCGGCAGTGGAAGCGGGCGCCAAGTTTATTGTGAGCCCTGGCCTGAATCCCAGGACCGTAAAATATTGTATTGAGAAGAAGGTGCCCATCACTCCCGGCACCTCAAGCCCTTCCGATATTGAGCAGGCCATTGAACTGGGGCTGGACGTGGTGAAATTTTTCCCTGCAGAGCAGTCGGGCGGTCTGGCAAAGATCAAGGCAATGGCGGCTCCTTATGTGAACATGAAATTCATGCCCACCGGCGGCATTAACGCAAAGAACCTGACCTCTTACCTTGACTTTAACAAGATCATCGCCTGCGGCGGCTCCTGGATGCTGCCGGGTGACCTGATTAATGAGGGCGCATGGGACAAGATCGAGCAGCTGACAAGGGAGGCTGTTCAGACCATGCTGGGCTTTGAACTGGCACATGTGGGCATCAACGCCGAGAACGAGGCGGAGGCAATGAAGGCGGCACAGCGGTTCAGCTTTCTGTTTGGGTTCCCGACCAAGGATGGCAGCAGTTCTGTCTTCTCCGGCACTGCAGTGGAGTTTATGAAGGCACCCTTCAAGGGAACCCATGGGCACATCGCCATCCGCACCAACTATATCGAGAGGGCTGTGAACTACATGAGCACCGTTCTGGGTGTGGAGTTCGAGGAGCCTAAGAGGGATGAGAAGGGAAAGTATAAGGCAATCTACCTGAAGGAAGAGGTTGCCGGGTTTGCGGTTCATCTGATGCAACGATAATACGACGGAAAGTGAATCTAAGGCGGGAAAGTACCCCGCCTAAGATTCACTATGTTCCGTCGGGAAGAACGCTTTGCGTTCTTCCGGTTTTGCGGCAAGTTAGGTTGTGGCTAGTGAAATAGATTGGTTTATCAAGAAATATGCTAAGAAAGGAAGCAAAAACAATGGCTAAAGTAATTACAATGGGGGAGATCATGCTGAGGCTGTCCACTCCCAATTTTGAGAAGTTTATTCAGGCGGATGAGTTCGATGTGTGTTATGGCGGGGGAGAGGCCAATGTAGCGGTGTCTCTGGCCAACTATGGACATGACGCCGAGTTTGTGACGGCGGTTCCGGACAACGAGATCGGAGAGTGTGCAGTGGCAGCTCTGAGAAAGTACAATGTGAAAACGGATCATATCGCAAAATGCGGTGAGAGACTGGGCATCTATTTCCTGGAGAGCGGTTCTGCCATGAGACCCTCCAAGGTGGTGTATGACAGGGCTCATTCCTCCATTTCCACTGCCACCGAGGCGGATTTTGACTTTGACGCGATCTTTGAGGGTGCGGACTGGTTCCATTTCACCGGCATTACTCCGGCGGTTTCCGATTCTGCTGCCATACTGACGGAGAAAGCACTGCAGGCGGCAAAGAGACATGGCGTAAAGGTATCAGTGGATTTAAACTTCAGAAAAAAGCTGTGGTCCTCTGAGAAAGCCCAGAAGGTGATGAAAAACCTGATGCAGTATGTGGACGTGTGCATTGGAAATGAGGAGGACGCGGAACTGGTGCTGGGGTACAAGCCCGGCAAGACCGATGTTACCAGCGGCGAGCTGGAGCTTGCAGGCTATAAGTCCATTTTCGAACAGATGGTGGCAGATTATCATTTCGAGTACTGCGTTTCCTCCCTGCGTGTCAGCCATTCCGCTTCCGATAACGGCTGGTCAGCGTGCATATATTCCCGTGATACCAAGGAGTTCTATCATTCCAAGGAGTACAGCATCCATCCCATCGTTGACCGTGTGGGCGGCGGCGATTCCTTTGCGGGCGGCGTGATCTGCGGTCTGTTGGACGGCAAGGATTTTAAGGCTGCTCTGGAGTTTGGCGTGGCTGCTTCAGCCCTGAAGCATACCATCCCCGGTGACTTTAACCTGGTGTCCAGGAAGGAAGTGGAGACCCTGGCTGGCGGCGATGCTTCCGGAAGGGTACAGAGATAGCGGAAGGTAATATCTGAGCCGAACATAAGAGGATGTCAGACCGAAAGAAGACAATCGCCCCCGGGACAGAATTGATTTCTGTCCCGGGGCTATTTTCGCTGAATCATTGCTTCTGTATAGAGAAGAAAAAGGAATAGCTTGTTTCCGTATCATCCATTGGCAGAAGGAATCCAGAAGAAGTATTAATGTAACCGGAATACACAACTTCACAAGTAATATTCATGCTATAGACCGAATATTGAAAGCTTTTAAAAGGCGTTTCGGTAATGCTGGCTACAATATTTTCCACTTCATTTGAAAAGATATTATTTTCATTTTGGGCGCCTACGAAAGCGAGGATTGATAAACTAACCTCATCATTTTGGTTCCATGAGATCCAATCATCACTGCCATGCAGTTCAATAGAAAACTGCATACCGGTCATCCGCCCGTCAGTCTCTGTAAAATGAAAGACAGGCTCCCTATAGCTGCCGATGTGGACAACAGACACAGAACTGTCATTCTGCACCCATTTGCCATTTTCGTCCAGATGGCTGTCGGTGTCGATATCATAATAGCTTGCCAAACGGTTATAGTTCTCGCAAAATTCCGCCACCGTAATATCCCCGCGGTTTTTGGGAAGAGCTGCCGCCATAATTGAGAGATCAAGAACTCCAATCATAGCAGCATATGCTCCGATATAGGCCCAAATGCGCCACTTCTTCTCATCCTTTAAAGTTATTGCGGAGTGGTACTCCCAGTCCAATGTTTCCTCGTCGCGATATGCTTTATAGCTTTTCCACTGCCTGTACCACTGAAATAACGGTATCCGAAAACCCATTCCGTAGAACATCATTGATTTGGTGCGGGACAGTGCGTTGGCATAGGTCATCCGATCCCCCTCATTATTTGTGACACGAAGGCCAAGGATCCACTTACCCGCCGTAGCGCCAAAAAGTGAAAGCAGGATGGGCTCCAGTAAAAATATCAGTATCAGAACAGCGATATAGTCCACTAAACTTCCTGTCACACTGCGTGAGCGGATATTAATATGAAGCGCAAGTGCCAGAAAGATATTCCATAGAGTATCATAGATTGCAAAGTCTATGATCCGCGCAAAGTAGCGGCGCCATGGAACATAGATATCCGGCAGGATGTCTGAAGTGGGAACGGAAACAGGGTCGTGTGTCAGTTGTTCCATGGTATCAAGGTAATGCTGAGCATCCAAGGATTTATATTGTGCGCCGTCATTTCGCATGACATTACAAATCTCCAGGGCTTGCTCAATATCTGCTTGTTCATGCTGCAGTCTGGCAAGGTGATGGTTCAGCGTATCCATAAGCGTCCGCTCGCCCGAGTGCAAACATTTAATCTCATCCAGTGAGAGATGCAGAGTGCGCAGAAGCTTGATTTTCTTCAAGGTCTCCAAATCATCTTCCGAATAATCCCGATACCCGTTTTCGTGACGCTGGGGGCTCACCAGCCCCTCGGCTTCATAAAAGCGGATATTTGCCCGGACCATTCCCGACAGTTCTTCAATTTCCTTAATTGTCATTCTGACCTATCCCCTTTGCTTTTTGCTGTTATCATAAGGTATCAAGAGGCTTTACAGTCAAGTATTTCTTTCTCTATTTATATTTTTTATCACACTTTTACCTAAAAAACAATTGACATTTAGATCTTAAAATGTTACCATGATACTTGCGCAGTGCGTATGCGGAAGTGCTGGAACTGGCAGACAGGCATGACTAAGGATCATGTGATGCTACATCGTGTGGGTTCAAGTCCCATCTTCCGCAGGTGTTTGAGGGTGGAAAGCCTTGATTTTAAAGGCTTTCCACTTTCTTTATTTTCGAATTTGGTGTTCCCAAGTTGTTCCCACCCCTATTTTACTAGATTTTTACCCAACGAGGCATTCCTCCATTCGCTCCAAGCGAGTATCCTTGGACTTTGTGCTATAGAGATAATGACTAATCAAGGTTTTCTCATCCACATGACCCATAATGGAGGCGACCTCGGATAAATCCATTGCGCCACTATTCACCAAGCGAGAAGCGAAAGTTTTCCTAATTTTATGTGGAGACCTTTTTTCAAGATTGGCCTCGTTGCAATATCTGTATAGGCGCTTGAGGATAGTATTTGTTGATATAATGCCTTAAATTCTTCTAAGGTAGAAGTGGCTCGCTTTCTATTAAGTTGTAAAGATGTTGAATTGTCATTTCTCATATTACCCCTTTCTATTATTTGCTTGTGACCCTAGCAAGGGGGCAATTCTTTTATTTGGAGAAAATGCCAAGAACCAAATGGTTTCATGATGTTATCATCATGTTTTCTTTTTGTCAATCATTTTACCCTTTGAAAACGCTTTATATATCAATGTAATATAAAATATATGGAAAATTGTTGAAATGTGGTTGAACTTAGCTGATAAAAATGATAATCTATTTATGCGTGGCATTGCCGCGTAGGAAAGTACCCATGACAGGGTGGTAGCCTCCCAAGCTTATGGAACGATGTTATGCATCGAATACATAGGAGGGGAGGTGGCGCGTATGACAGATTATGAAATCATAATGATTTTCCTAGGGATACTTGCATTATTGGTATCTTCTGGAGGTTTGTTAATTGCGTTGCTGAACTTTCTCGATAAGAGAAAAAATAGGCGAAAATAAAAATGCCTATCCTGTCTGGTCCACAGGATAGGCGGTGTCCGTAAGGGCACATAACCTCGCTTGGGGGGCATCCACTTTGGAGTGGGTGCTTTCCTTGTCTATAATATAGCATTTCTTGTAATTAAAATCAACAATCTTTTTCTCTAAAACTTGATTTCACATGTCCAAATATAATATGCTTTCGTTACTAAAGTTTCACAATGACATAACTTCATATTGAGAGTGGAGAGAGGGCAAGGGACCTCCACTGTAAAAACAAACGAGGGGTGTGGCCTACCGACGCAAAACTTGGCCCGGTGCAGTAAGTTTTCTTCGACTTATTGTAGTTGTTGGAGTCATTGTCCTTTAGTATGCGCAAGCCAACAACCTAGTGTACGATAACGAGATTCTATACAAATTAGCTACTCGTGTGCAAAAAGAATTTGGGGAGGTGTTCCAAATGGTAGTGGGACGAGCATGTAATAATCTGGACATTTGTGCCCCCTTTTTATTATGATATGCGAACCAAAAGAAAAGCACACCCAAAAGAGTGTGCTAGTAATTATGAAAGGTCTTTTAAATCGGAATTTATCACTATATATACTTGTTCATAAACGCAATATGATTTGCTAATTTGTTAATCCTATTTTAGGGTGAATTTTGGGCGGTATTTCTGTTTTTTGCTATAAAGAGAAATCTATATAAATGTCAAAATATAAGTTTTCGGTAATAAACTTATATAAATCCAAGCCGTATCTTTCTCTCTAAAAAAACAAATGATGAATCCTGCCCCATGGGATTCGCCGTTTGTCTTTTAACTGTCCTTGTCATTCAATTTTATGAAAATATTATATCATAAATCAGTGCTCAAAAAAAGACTACAATTTTGTTTGGGCAGATGATATACTCTGAAAATAATCTTATTTTGCAGGAGGTACAATATGGAATACTTTCACGGAAGCACAATCAAAGGGCTCACAGAATTAAAACCGTTTGCATCTCGTTATTCTAATTTAAAACAGCCGCTTGTGTATTTGACCACAAGTAAACAATTAGCACTACACTATATTTGGGATGAGAAAAGAATTGGTGTAAAAATGCCGATGCTTGATATTCGCAAAGACGG
>JAFLRN010000015.1 GCA_022511385.1 Acetatifactor sp. | reverse complement strand
AGACAGACAGACAGACAGACAGACAGACAGACAGACAGACAGACAGACAGACAATAATTAAGATATTGCAGTATACTTTTGGTTATGTAAACGCAGAGCTAAAGAATTTTGTAACAGTATTTCGTGGTGAATACATTACACAGAAAGATACAAAGCAGGGAAATATTCCTGTCATTTTAGGTGGACAAGAACCCGCATATTATATTGATATGGCAAATCATACAGGAGAGATAGTTGTAGTCGCCCGAAGCGGTGCATCGGCAGGGTTTGTATCATATTGGAATGAACCAATATTTATTTCCGATGGTTTTGGATATGAGGCAAACGAAGAATTGATCATGCCAAAGTACTTGTACTATGTGCTAAAAAGCGTAGAAAAACGGCTTAACAAAATGAAACGTGGTGCAGGAATTCCGCATATCAGCGGAGAGGCTGTGTTATCTACGAAAATAGTAGTTCCTGCCCTTAAAGAACAGAGAAGAATTATAGATATTCTGGACCGATTCGATAAGTTGTGCAATGACATTTCAGATGGTATTCCTGCTGAAATCGCAGCTCGTCAGAAACAATATGAATATTATCGTGAAAAGTTACTTTCATTTAAAGAATTAGCATGATACTAAGGAGATGACCACAATGCCCTATTTCAACATCGTTGCGGAGACAAACGAAAATACTGTAGTAACAGAGTACGAGCCAGTCAAAACACGTTCTGACAGCTATCAAAGTGAAGCAGAACTGGAAAGGGAATTTATCTCTCTCCTCTGTGAACAAGGCTATACCTATCTTCCCATACATACGGAAAAAGATTTGATTAGTAATCTGCGGATGCAGCTAGAAACACTGAATAATTCTCGTTTTTCTGATGATGAATGGAGCCGTTTCTTTTCGGATGCACTCGCCAATCCCAATGAGCATATTGTGGAAAAAACGCGAAAAATTCAGGAAGATAATGTTCAGGTACTAAAACGGGATGATGGAACCTCAAAGAATATCACGCTTATTGACAAAAAGAATATTCATAACAACAGCTTACAAGTAATCAACCAGTATGCAATTGGAACTAGTCAGGGAGCAAATCAAGCTAATCGCTATGATGTCACCATTCTGGTTAATGGCTTACCACTGATTCACATTGAACTAAAACGCCGTGGGGTACGGCTTCGGGAGGCATTTAATCAAATCGATCGCTATCAGAGAGAGTCTTTCTGGGCTGGAAACGGTTTGTTTGAGTATGTTCAAATTTTTGTAATTTCCAATGGAACAAATACGAAGTATTATTCTAATAGTACACGGTACAATGCCATCAAAGATGTCACTGCTAGAAAGTTGAAAAAAGGAAAGACAAGCAATAGTTTTGAGTTTACTTGTTTCTGGGCTGATGCAAAAAATCGCAGCATTCCGGATTTGATTGATTTTACGAAGACCTTCCTCGCAAAGCATACACTTCTAAATATCTTGACAAAGTATAGTATTTTCACATCGGAAAATATGCTGATGGTCATGCGGCCATATCAAATTACGGCGACCGAGCGGATTTTGAACCGTATTGAAATTGCAAACAATTACAAAAAATATGGTACCGTTGCCGGTGGTGGGTATATCTGGCATACAACAGGATCAGGCAAGACGTTGACCTCTTTTAAGACTGCAAGACTTGCTTCTCATTTGCCTTATATTGACAAAGTGATGTTTGTGGTTGACCGAAAAGATCTGGATTACCAGACCATGAAGGAATATGACCGTTTTGAAAAGGGCGCAGCAAATAGTAATACATCAACTACTATTTTGAAAGGGCAGTTGGAAGACCCCAATGCCCACATAATTATTACAACGATTCAGAAACTGGCAACTTTCATCAAGAAAAATCCAGGTCATGAAGTTTATCAGAAACATGTAGTTATTATCTTTGATGAGTGTCACCGCAGCCAGTTTGGGGATATGCATACGGCCATTGTTAAAAGTTTCAGGAAATACCATTTGTTTGGTTTTACTGGAACACCGATATTTGCTGTAAATACTGGTGCAGTTAAGAATCCACAATTCTTTACAACAGCCCAAACCTTTGGGGATCAGCTTCACAGCTATACTATTGTAGATGCGATTAACGATAAGAACGTTTTGCCGTTTCGTGTGGATTATATTAAAACAATGGATGTGGACGAAGACATTGACGATGAAGAAGTCTGGGATATTGATCGTAAAAGGGCCCTGGAAGCTCCGCAACGTATCGAATTAGTGGTCAGGTATATTTTGGAGCATTTTGACCAGAAGACCTATCGTGGGGATAAGTCCTATATGTTCAATACATTGCGCAATATTGCTGAGGTGGCCTCTGCTAAGCGGGATGCAGTTAAAGAGATTAAGGATGCGCAACGAATCAGTGGTTTTAATTCTATTTTTGCAGTTGCTTCTGTTCCAATGGCAAAACTGTACTATCAAGAATTCAAACGCCAGATGGAAGCTGACCCAACAAAGAGGTTGCGTGTAGCGGTAATATATAGTTATGGAGCTAATGAGACCGAGGCAGACGGGATTCTGGATGAAGAAAACAGTGAAGATACCAGTGCGCTGGATCAGAGTAGCCGAGATTTCCTGGATGCAGCTATTCGGGATTACAACGAAATGTTCCATACCAATTATGATACCTCCAACGAGAAGTTCCAGAACTATTATAAGGATGTGTCTCTGCGTATGAAAAACAAGGAGCTTGACCTTCTGATCGTGGTTAATATGTTCCTGACTGGATTTGATGCTACCACCTTGAATACACTTTGGGTAGATAAGAATTTGAAAATGCATGGGCTAATTCAAGCATTTTCAAGAACGAACCGCATTTTGAATTCAATTAAATCATTTGGTAATGTTGTTTGTTTCCGCAATTTACAAAAGCGCGTAGATACGGCAATTTCCTTATTTGGCGATAAGGACGCTGGGGGTATTGTTCTTCTTCAGAAATTCGAAGATTATTACTATGGCTATGTGGCGTTAGATAATGAGCCTCATCAAGGCTATGTAGATATGGTGGAGGGGCTGTTGGAAAAATTCCCTTTGACCGAGCCGCAGATTATTGGCGAACAGAATCAAAAGGATTTTATTTCTTTGTTTGGTGCTTTGTTAAGGATGCGGAATCTGCTTTTGTCCTTTGACGAGTTCAAGGGTAAGGAAATGCTTTCGGAGCGTGATCTCCAGGACTACTTGGGAAGATACCAGGATTTGCGTGATGAATGGAAACATAGGCGTGAGACGGGTGTAAGTACTGATATCATTGATGATATTGTATTTGAAATTGAATTGATACGTCAGATAGAGATTAATATTGACTATATCCTGATGTTAGTTAAAAAATATCATGATACACATTGCACCGACAAAGAGGTTCTTATCACTATTCAAAAGGCAGTTGACGCCAGTCCGGAGCTGCGTAGCAAAAAACAGTTGATTGAGAATTTTATTTCTGGTATTAACGATGTGGATGATGTGATGGCTGAATGGCATGGTTATGTTGCCAAAGAAAGGGAGAGGGAACTTATCCGAATCATTCAAGAGGAGAATCTACGTGAGGCTGAAACACGGAAATTTATTGAGAATGCCTTCCGTGATGGGGAGGTCAAGACAACAGGAACAGACATTGATAAGCTGATGCCGCCGGTGTCTCGCTTCGGTGGCGGTGGGCGTGACCAGAAAAAGCAGGTAGTTATTGATAAGTTGAAGGCGTTTTTTGAGAGATTCTTTGGAATTGGTGGCTCAGCGTTTACTACAGAGAAGCAGAAAGGTGTGATTTATCAGATGGATCAAGATACAAAGTTGTTTATGGTAGCGGATGAAACTGCATCGTATAGAGCAGACCAATAACCACCTCCCTGATATAATCCTTGTAAGAGTTTGGAAACAAACTGTCGATTTCCCATGCAGTGTGCCCTAAAAATTGAATAAAGATGGAAAAAAACATGTATTATTTACACAGCATTCTATCCTGATTTTGACTAGTCAATGGAAAATCAAATAAAAGTTTATGGAAATTGTACAGGGACTGTAGAAAGATAATTATGGGCAAGTGTGCAGATTTTTATGCTTTAATAATTTACGAATAGGTATTTTAAGCAAGTGCAAAGGATAAAATATATGAAAATATTACAGTGTCAAAAAATTGATGTAGAAAACTATAATAATATTTTGTTTATTAGAATAGATCCGGAAGACCTTGCTGTAACACTTAAAGACATTATTGTATCTTTTTCGGATATGTCTTGGATTGCCAGATTTGATAAACCATATATAAGGGATAGCTTTATGATAAGGGCAGATGCATCGGCACAATATTTGGCTGAAAAAATGCAAAAAAGTATAGATGATAAAATTATAAAAGATTCGGGAGAGTATTTGGTATCTGAATTGGCGAGACAAGCATTGGTTTATAAATTGAATTATTTGGATGTTCCGTTAGCCGAGCTTTTTAAGGAAAAAGTTTCGGGTAACCCAGGATTTGATTTTTATTCTGCTAATAGCAACAACATAATAATTTTTGGGGAAGCAAAATACAATTCAAAACAAAATGCTTATGGAGCAGGGATGGAGCAAGTGGACAGATTTATACGAGAAGGTCAGGATATATCAGATTTAAATGATATAGATAATTTTTTTGATGAGAAATCTTTAGAACTTGCAAGTGTAGGTGAAAAAGCATATGCAATCGCTTTTGCTTCAAAAGTCACTACTTCAGAAAAAATAATCGAGGGAATTATTTCCAATCAGTATTATAAGAATATAGCAATGCACAAAGAAGTTATATATTTAGCGGTGAATGTATGAATGATTTGATAAAGAAGATAATGGCCGGTGAAGAAATTGAACAGATTTTAGAATATGTTGTCGCAAATATTTACCAAAATGGGCCCGAGAATCCAACTGATTTAGAAATTCTATGCTATCTCTCAATGTACCAGAGTGAAATTTTTGGTAAGTGGCAAAACCGTATATTGAAATATATGGGGTTAAGTTACAAAAAGATTAACACAGAATTCTTGCCAGAAGTTGTTTTTGGCATGTATGCAAAGCACATAGAAGATACATATAAACACGCATATACACCAGTTCAAGCAAGTATAGTTAATAGCATAGATAACAATAGCTGCTTTAGCTTTTCTGCGCCAACTAGTACGGGAAAATCATATGTTTTTATGAATATAATTCGTAACGCTACTCAAGATGTTGTAATAATAGTGCCGTCTCGTGCCCTAATCAATGAGTACTTTTATACATTATGTGAACTAATAAAGGATAAAGATGTAAATATACTTACATTCATTGACAAGATTAATGTTAAAAAAGCTAAAAGAAATGTTTTTATTGTGACCCCTGAAAGATGCAAGGAGTTGTTTAAACATAAGGCGGAGTTTAGCGTAGAAGTATTCTTGTTTGATGAGGCTCAGCTTAGTAATGAAGAATCACAAAGGGGACTTTTTTTTGATGGCATTATTAGAAGAGCTCAAAAAGCATTTCCTAACTCTAAATTTGTGTTTGCACATCCTTTTATTGAGAATCCAGAAGCTCAGATACTGAGAAATAATTTTGATTATAACGTTTCAACTTTTAAATGTTACCGGTATAGAAATGTTGGGCAAATGTTTTATGTGTATGAAGGAGGGAAGTATTATCATTTTGGAATAAATAAGGACATTATGGGAAAACAGAAACAAATATGCAAATTTGATCCATTGGAAGATACTATCAAAAAAGGTGGAAGTATTTTAATATATACAAAAAAAGCGCGAATATATGATAAAAAAGTGTTTTCAGAATTTAAAAAGTATATTGACTTATGTCCGGAGATTATTGATAGAGATGCCAATAATTATGTAAATCAAATTAAAAAGTTCATTGGTGCAAGTGATGATAGTGAAGCAGAACGGTATTCACAAATGATTCATATGATGCGGCATGGAATAGTAATCCATCATGGCTCATTGCCACTTCAAGCAAGATTAGTGTTAGAGCAATTTACGCAAGCTGGTCATTGCAGAATATGTTTTGCAACCTCAACATTAGAACAAGGAATCAATATGCCTTTTGATGTTGTATTTCTCAATACATTCGAAGCAAGCAGGCCATTAGCTTTAAAAAATTTAATAGGGAGAGCGGGGCGATCCACTCAAGAGAAAAAATTTGATTATGGTAGTATTGTTGTAAAGAAGAATAATATGCCTAAATTCCGTGATATTATGAATGAAGAAGACATTTTGGAAACGGTTTCTATGTTGGACCAAGATGTTGATTCTGATTTTCAGGAATTTAAGGATGCAATTTTAGAAGGGACACTCTCTGACGAATATAACATAACTGAAAAACAGTTGAACAAATTGCGGACAGATGAAACTGAGTTAATTATAAATAATATTTTAAGAGCTATGTTTTCAAATGGCGTGTTATTGGAATTGAGTGAAATTAATGATGATTTACAATTTAGATTAGATTTATATAAACAATTTCAAAAATTATATGAGCAATATTTAGGGCGGAATCTATGTGATGGCGAAAGAAATGTTTTAAATACTGCTATTAAAATATTATTATGGCAAATTCATTGTAAATCTTTTAAGGATATCTGCTTTTATAGGTATGCACATGCAAGTAGAAAACAAGAAAGAGACCAACTTCAAAAAGAGATAAATGAAGGAACAGATTTAGATAGTTATATTGCTAGATTGAAATTAAATCGTTTGCCTGCCGCTTTTGTTACAGGATATGCTGATATCCCTGACAAAAATCTTCCGGTTTATAGTATGTTTGGCAATCAGGATATTAAGGCTAAGGATGTGGACTATGACAGAATTGTATTTGATACATATGATTATTTGGATAAGGTAATTGGTTTTAAACTAAGTGATATTTATGTTGCTGCGTTTGCGGAATACTATAAGAAGACAAATGATCAAAGAGCCGAAAAGATGATAAAACTAATTAAGTATAGAACAGAGGACGAAAAAGAAATATGGATGTTAAGATATGGATTTTCCTTTGAGGATATCGAATGGCTTAAACCTTATGTTGTTGATATTAATCAAGAAGAAGTTATTTTTAATAAAGAGATTTATAATTTGCCAACCGAAAAAATGAACATGATTGAAAGATTTTTATGAAAACGTTTAATGTGTTTAGTGATATTAGTAGAAAATGAAAATTATATTCTTGTGAGGAGAAAAGCTATATAAACGAACACCAAAACCCCGTCAAAATGAGGAGTTTGAATGAAAAGAATCAGCATTGAAGGCAGGTGAACTAATGGGCATACCGACTAATATAAAAACATTATTATCAGGCGAAGTCGTAGAATGGGCAAGAATTGAATTTAAAGAAACATGGGATCCGGCAGCTTCCTTGAAAACAGTGTGCGCTTTTGCAAATGATCTTGACAACTGGGGCGGCGGCTATGTTGTCATTGGTGTGAAAGAGGAGAATGGGCGCCCGGTTTATCCGTTAAAGGGAGTGCCTGTAAATAAGATTGATATGTATCAGAAGGATATTTTTGCAAAATGCAAACTTATCAGACCTGCGTATATGCCAGTCATTGGCATTGAGACTTATCAGAATAAGCAATTTATTATACTTTGGTGTCCGGGTGGTGACACCAGGCCCTATTCATCGCCAAAGACTATGGCAAAGGATAATAAGGAACGCATTCATTATATCCGTAAGGCATCCAATACAGTAGAGCCATCAGAAGATGAAGAAAAAGACTTGTTTAGTCTTGCCAATAGAGTGCCCTTTGATGACAGGGTCAATCATCAGGCAGAGATATCTGATCTAAATATTACACTGATTCAAAATTATCTGAAAGAGGTCAAAAGCTCTCTATATGAGAAGTCCAGAACCGGAGATTTTGTAGAAGTGTGCAGTGATATGAATATCATCAGCAATCTCCCGGAGTATATGAAGCCAAAGAATGTTGGGTTGATGTTTTTCAGCATGGAACCGGACAAGTTCTTTCCATATACCCAAATAGACGTTGTCCAGTTCCCAGAGGGATTAGGTGGAAATGATATTATCGAAAATACATTCAAGGGACCGATTCATCAGCAACTTAGAGATGCGCTCCAATTTATTAAAAATACGATTATTACTGAAAAGATAGTTAAGCATCCTGATAGGGCGGAGGCGGATCGTTTCTTTAATTATCCATATGCAGCAGTAGAAGAGGCGTTATCAAATGCGGTATACCATCGTGCATATGATGTCCGAGAACCAATCGAAGTGCGTGTTGAACAGGACAGAATAGAAATTGTAAGTTTTCCGGGACCGGATCGTTCTGTAACACGTGAAGGGTTGAAAAATTACCGTGTGTCAAGTCGTAGATACAGAAATCGTCGTATTGGCGATTTCTTAAAAGAGATGCATTTAACAGAAGGCAGAAATACAGGATTTAAGAAAATATTGGATGCACTTGAAATAAATGGTTCCCCGAAACCGGAGTTTGAGACGGATAATGATCATAGTTATTTTATAACCAGATTGTATGTGCATGAGGCTTTTTTGAAAGAAAATGAGCTAAATAAGAACCAAAAAGGAGCCAAAAAAGAGCCCCAAAAGAGCCAAAAAAGAGCTGAAAAAGAGCCAAAAAGGAGCCAAAAAGGAGCTAAAAAGGAGCCGAAAAAAGGAAACGAAAGGAAACAAGCAATACTCGAATTACTGGAACAAAATTCTACAATGACACAGATAATGCTCATGGAAGAATTGAATCTAAGCAGAAAACAGGTGCAGAAAGACATAAAGGAACTGCAGGATGACGGTGTGCTTGTAAGAGAAGGTTCTAATAGGAATGGACGATGGGTTGTAAAGAAGTAAACAGATCGGAAGAGAAATGCCTTTATAAGTATATCTGAAATCGAAGGCAAAGAAGCAATGTACAGAGCGTTCCAGGCTAATATGAAAATGGGATGAGTTCTTGTATGTGAAGTGCAAAAACAATGAGATGCAGTAAAAGTTTATGCTTGGCGCGCTGGAGTACAAGTTGAATGATGCGCAATTTGAGAAAAAATCTTGATATCTTATCCTAAAAAGACAGGTGGAACCAACATCTGTCTTTTATATTACACCAAAAATCAAGGACTTGACACCGGAAGACTATTGTGATAGTCTAAACTCAGGCGCCAGACTATTGCGATAGTCTTACAACATTAGATGACACATTGAAACAACATCAAAACCTGGAGGAATAACCATGGACGTAAAACTATTTGACTCAGAACTGAAGGTCATGGAGGTTCTGTGGGAACAAGGGACAAAAACAGCAAAAGAGATCGTGGATGTGTTGTCGGAGCGCATCGGCTGGAACAAAAACACTACTTACACAGTAATTAAGAAATGCATTGAGAAAGGGGCGATTGAGCGCGAGGAGCCGGGCTTTCTGTGCACGCCTTTGGTCACAAGAGACGAGGTGGCCCGGAGTGAGACGGAGCAGCTGATCGACAAAATGTTCGGCGGCTCCAGTGAGCTGTTTTTCTCATCATTTCTGAAGAATCAGGGATTGTCGGAGGCTGATGCCGCCAGACTTGCCCGCATGATAGAGGAGGCGAAATAAATGCTGCATTTTGGAATGAATATGCCTTTTTACTTAATGGTATTATACGGAAGCATTATGATCGTGACGGTGCTCATACTGCGCGCACTGCTGAAAAACAGGCTGCCAAAATTTGTTTTTCCCATGCTATGGGGACTTGTACTTTTGCGATTCCTGATTCCTTTTTCTATCAGCAGCCCTATCAGTATGCCGGTTCCCGCCAATCCCTATGGATCTAATGAGACGGAAGCGGTAGGAATTGCGATGGTACAAGATACGGTGATACAAGATATGGCGGTACAAGGTACGGCAGCACAAGACAAGGCGGCATCAGAGACAAATACCCTGCCGGGAACAGCGTACATCCCCCAAGACCAGGCGGAGATTTCCGAAGCCACCGAAACAGCACTGGTTTATGGAAATAGCGCCAGACGGCCATTTACACCCTTCGCCTGGAAGGACATCATCCCCATTGTCTATATTCTGGGCCTGATAGCCACTGTGGGAATCCTGGGATGGAAAAAGTACGGTTATACCCAAAAGCTTCGGAATAGCTTTCTGGTGGAGCATAATGAAACGGTAAATACCATCCTTCGCAGTATGGATATGGGGCATGTACTGGTGTTTACCAATGATGGGATTGCAACTCCCATGGTGTGTGGTCTGATAAATCCCCGCATCTATCTGCCGACCTTGATAGACTTCCAAAACACAGTTCTGCTGCGCCATATCATTCTCCATGAGGTGACGCATATCCGGCATAGGGATAACTGGATGAAAGGCATCCTGCTGATCGTGCTCTGCCTAAACTGGTACAATCCGTTGGTATGGCTTATGGCGGTATGTCTTGTGTCTGACCTGGAGATGGCTTGTGATGCCGCGGTGCTGAAAACCTGTGGAGAGGAGGAGAGAAAAGGCTATGCCTCCAGCCTGCTTGCCATGGCCATCACCGGTCGGCGAACAGCACTGCTTTACAGTGCGTTTTCAAAGACGGAAGTTGAGAAACGAGTAAAGAATATTCTCCGTTATAAGAAAGTGACCGTTTTTGCACTTCTGTTCACTGTCCTGTTCATGACAGGAAGCATGCTGGCCTTTGCAGCAGTGGGACAGGCGCCTTTTCTGGAGGATTTTACCTCTTTTTGTTCCAGCAGCAGCTCCAGATGGGGTGTCAAGGTTACTCTGGCCCGTGATATTGCGTTGGGAGAGAGAGCCCAGGAGAGGGCGGAGGGTGTGATCTTTTCCGTCCTGAACATGGACAACACCAATGACCCCAAAATCATTGAGGACAGGATCCGCGCCGGGCTGGCAGAGGAATTTGGGGTGGAAAAAGGTGCATTCCATATCATGCTGAGGCTGTGTCTGAGCAAGGAGGAGCTGGAAGAAGAGTATGCAGCATGGGGGATTGTCCGGACGAAGGACGGCTTTTGGACTTATCAACAGGAACCGGTCAGGATCTATGAGGATAAGGTGCTGGGCTCTTATCAGTCCAGGGAGGAAGGGACAGTTGATATCTCTGTACAGAGGGATGCGCTGGGAGAGATTGCTTCCGTTACCGCCTGGCGGCAGGGGGATTCTGAATTTGACAACCGCACCAGAAGGATGAAGGAATACAGATGGGATTCCTATGGAGCGGAGACAACGGAAGTATTCGGTAATAGGGCTGCTTTATTAGAAGATGATGATCTGATCGGAAGCATTTACAATAATGACCAATTATATGAGTACTATCTTACGAAAGAGGAGCTTTTGGCAGATATTGAACAGGGCTATATCTTTAAAATAGAAACATCATTTACAAAAGATACATCATTTACAAAAGAGGCGGATAAAGAATTTACAAAAGAAGTGGGTACAAAATATACAGCGCCCTATGTTTCACAGGGAAATTGGCCATTTTATGTCCATGAGGACAATACGGTCAACCTGGATATTACATTTTCGGATCTGCTCACAAAGCCCAATAAAAATATTTTCCCGGGGGATGAACGGATTATTGTAGAAGTGATATCTCCGGACGGGCAAAGTGTTTACCGTTTTGAAAAAGCGGGAAATGAAATCACAGAGGATACTTCCATACAGGAACAGATTGCCGTTACCCCGGGTGAATGGAAGCTTCAAATCAGTTTCGCCTATATCTGCGGAGAAAAGCCGGCCCGTTTGAGAATTGTAGCAGCCTATGAAAAACCGTCAGAGGAGGATATGAACTGGCTGAAGGAGGAAAGAACAAAATAATGTTCAAATTGTGTTGATAATATCAAAAAATAACGCCAAGGCTGAATTTTAAAGCCCTATGGTGTTGGACTGGCCCCGGTTTTGGCGGAGATATAGTGAATTCAGAGAATTATCCATCGCGGACTGCATCAGTAAGATGAACAATGATTCGGCCTTCTCGAGTTACTACGACAATGCTATCAAATTTACCGATTTTTCTCAGCAGCATGAGAACTGGCCCGAAAAAATCGACAGGGAAGGGATAACAGATATTCTTGGCTATTCCGATCAGAATGTGCTAGGGAACTTTTTTGTCATATAAACCAAAAAAGTTCCCTAAAAATAAATTGGGACAGGGGACCTTCTGAGTATAATATCACTCTCGGAAAATCTTCTGCGCAAAATCGTGGAGCAGGATGCGCAGCACCGCCCAGTCATGGGAATAGCCCTCTACAATATTGCACTCGTAGTTGGGGTATTGGTCATACCCATGCTCGCGGCAGATCTTATCGTCGTCGATAAAGAAGGACTGGTAAAAGTCCTCACTGCCTCTGGAGCGGTAGAAGAGCTTGAACTCCTTGAGGAAACGCTCCCGGTCGTCCATCAGCCTCAGGTGCGAGTTTGTCTCAAAGGAGGTATCATTGCCAAGGTAGCGCATAAATCCGCTGAACAGACCCACATAGGAGAACAGCTCGGGGTGGGACAGAGCGATCACACATGCCTGCATGGAGCCCATGGAGAAGCCGGCGATGGCACGGCTCCATTTGTCCTTTTTCACGCGGTACTTCCGCTCGATCATGGGCAGGCAGTCTTTCAGAATATTGTCTGCCAGTGTGCCTCCGTCCTTTCGTTCCAGGTCCTCCTGCATGCGAACCATACCGTCATTCATCACGATGATAAAGGGTACAGCCCTTCCCTCGGCAATGAGATTATCCATGATATGATTTGCCTTTGCGTTGTAGATCCAGGATGTCTCGTTCTCGCCCATGCCGTGCTGTAAATACAGAACGGGATATTCACCGCCCTCGTAGTACATGGGAGGTGTGTACACCAGACAGCGCTGCCAGGTCTGCTGGGCATTGGACCAATAATACTCGGTGGTCACCGAGCCGTGGGGTACATCCTGCATCAGAATAAAGGTGGCATCCGGGTCGGGAATCTCCACATAGTTGATGGCCTTGCTATGGCTGTAGTACTGGGAGCAGAAGGGGCTTACCACCTCTGCACCGTCCACGGAGAAGTGGAAAGCCTTCGGGCCCTTAAACAGCGGATCGTAGGCCAGATGCAGCTTCCAGACGCCGTCCTCCCCCTTGGTCATCGGGTAAGGATTGTTTCCTCTGATCCCGAAAACAACCTGCACCTCCCGAGCGTTCGGTGCATATATGCCAATCTCAATATCGCCGTTTGGGAAGACCTTAGTACCTGTGTCAAGCATGGGAGCAGTGAATGGGTTCATGCCGGGAAGCGCCTGTTTACACTGGGGCGCGAATGCGGTGGTGCGATCGTCAAATACTCGGTTGTCTATGAAATCAAAAATTTCCATGTTGTATCATCCTTTCGTTCCATATATGATCAGTTATACTTTTCACAGCGTAAATTCCACAGGTTCTTCCCCCGTCAGCTCGAAAGGGCCGGGCATGACATCCTTTTCGGGGCGCAGCGTACCAAAGAAATCCCGGTCCATGCGGTAGGGCGTACCGTCCGGATTTTCAAAGCCCATCTCTGCATGGTAGGCCTTGCCGAGAATATCCGAGGTCACAACAAAGTTGCACATGCCTCTAAGGACGGCGGGATCAATTTTGAAGGATACCTTTCCCTTTGCTGCGTCCTCCTCATAGGTGATACCGCCGGCAGCATCCACCCGGCTGTTTTCGTCGATGGCGCTGGGAACGGCATTCTTCAGGTAAAGGTTACCGCGGATATCGGAGGGCAGATGGATCTCGCGCTTACCCGGTTCGAAGGGCTTTTCCCAGAACTTGTCATCCCGGGCAGGGTAGCTGCTGTAGCTGCCAAGACCCACCGGATAAAGTGTGGCATTGTTCTTTGTGGGAAGGCCGTCCATCTTGGCCTTCTTCTCCGCTTCCTCCTCCTCGGCGGTGCGGGGCTTCAGCGGAAGATGTTCGAAGAATCCCATGGGCACAGGATCATTGTTGGGATCGTCATCCCGCAGGAATACATTATTATAGTACCTGTCGTCCCCGCCGATAATGTTGGCATAGCCGGCCACTGCCGTCTCATGAGGGAAGTGATACGGGGTCTGGCGGCCCTGGTCGGGATTGATGACAAAACGCCCGGTAAAGAGATTGTGGACAAAAGCACCGCCCTGAGCCACATTGCGGAAGTTCATCTTGGAGAGGAAGATGTTGTGATCCACGGTGTACGGGCCGTGACAAACCTCTACAAAGAGGTCCTCGGAGAGATTGTCAAAGAACAGATTCCGATGCAGATGCGTCCCCTGCCGACTGGTAGATGATGCGATGCTCCGCCGTGCCGCTGTTGGCGGGGCTGACCCATTCGCGGTATATGCCCGCATGTACCGTGACAGTGTCGCCGGGCATGGCGATCGAAGCCGCCTTTGAAATTGTGCGAAAAGGCTGTTCGGCAGTGCCGTGGGCACTGTCACAGCCGCTCAGCGAGACATGTATATCCATGACACTTTCCTCCTTATGTTTTTCGGTCTTATTTTCCCGTTTCTGCAAAGGTAGCGGGGGAATTGCCTGATACGATCACTCTGATTTTATTATAAAATCACTTCCCTGAATTGTCCAGAAATCTTTTCCTGCTCCAGTGGGCTTTGCAACAGTAGAATAAAGAAAACAACTCCTAAAGGTGTATCACCGTCATTTTTTGAAACATCAGACAGGAAATGGAAGAATAGGGGCACATGGATAAGCCCCATCGGGTAAATTGACCTTGGCCGTTTGAATCGGATATTTTTCCACAAAATATCATTCCGTTACGCTTGATATCATTCCGTGAATAAGGTATACTTCTCTACAATACGAGGTACGCATACATGTACATGACAGGAAAACAAACCTCACAAAGATGGGGTGTTAGAAAATTTTAGGAGGGAGCCTAAGTGAAACGTACGAACAGAATCAAGGGAAAACGCTGTCTGCTGCTTATGCTTTGTCTGCTTGCAGTCATCCTGGCAGGCTGTGGACAAAAGGAAGATCCCGGGAAAGATGAGGACAATAAATCTGTTCTTTCCCCGACCTCTGATGAAGATGAGGGACGTGAAAAGGTTGAAGAAACAGAGGGGAGAGAAGATGGGACAACGGATGAGAATGAAGATGGTCCCACAGAGTCGGTACCGGTCGGTGAGCGGACGGTGGAGCCCCTGCCGGAACTGACGGAAGAGGAGCTGGCCTCCCTGCAGTATATAGAAAAAAATGCAATAGAGGATTATTACGGGGATCACACGGAGTATCAAGCCTATGTGCCGATAGGTACTCAAATCGAAGATGGGTTAGCCAGTTATTTCGGACATGGGTTGACCTATCATGCCTCAGCGGCAAACTTTGGCTTTGATGATCTGCTGGAAGATTATGCGTTTAGCAGCCTGGAGTTTGATCTGGAAGAGTGGGAAAATGTAAACTCGGGTTATAGGGATGTAAAGATTAGTGAAATCACAAGATGCGGCGAAGACAGCTACCGCATCGCTGCAGTCATGAACGATGATCTTTTCGGAACCCCCTATTCCGTAAAAAAGGTTTATTATTTGGACAGGCAGGCAAAAGGAGCCGGAATTTCATGGAGCCTGGAAGTGTATGAATTGGGCGTGGATGAAGAGACGAACGCGGTGATCGACGAGCTGGCGAGATGCTATCGGATCAATCTGGATGACATCAAGACAGATGGAGAATGGCAGGCGGGAGACGATAAACGCAGAGAAGAACTGCAGGATGAGTATGAACCGCGTGAAGGGGACCTTGTACTGGAAAAAGTGGACGGTTATCAGTATATGGGCCTGACTTACCTAAGCGATACGCAAGGGAAGGTACAATGTCCTGTCATGGTTCCCATGGGCCGGGAGACCTCCGCGCAGGAGAGCTATGTCAGGGCTCATATGCACGGCGTTGCAGTATCGGGCGGCGTTGAATCGCTGTATGGGAGAGATTTTCTCTCCAGGGTTCAATCAGGCATAGATGACCAGAACAGGCTGTATGAGAATTATCCTGACGAGTATGCCAATGCTCAGACAAGTGCAGCTCAGCCCATACCCGGTTTTGATATGGCAAGATATGCGATCCTTACCTATGATCAGCTGCAATACGGAACGGATGAGTTTTTGCCCCGGGCAAAGATATTATGCTATATTAAATTTCAGGAAGATTATATTTTGAGCTATTCCATTACTTTATACTTTGAGGAATATGATAGTTCGACCACTACACTGATCAAAGAATTGGAGGTTGCTTATGGCATCGATTTGTCGGAGTTCTATTATGAAAGTATTTAATAGTGTAATAAGGGGATTATGTCTGCTCGTGCTGATGCTCGGCCTGTGCACCCTGTCCGGCTGCGGCGAGGAGCAGGACGAAGAAAGACACTCCAGGCGGGAGCCCCGGGTAGAGGCTGACGATGAATCCGGAATTTCACAGGGTGATCAGGATGAGTCTAAGGAATTACAGAGCGGCCAGGACCGGGAGGACCCGGGGGAGGACGCCGATTCCGATACGAAAGAACCGGTCACCATGGCACAATTGTTGAACGAAATGAATGGCAACGGAAGTGCAGAAGGGGAGGATCTTTCTGACACAGTTTTGTGGTTCAATGCTACCTATGCGCCATTGACCTACAGCAATGGAGGAAACTGGAGATTGGTGGGCGGCATGGAGCCTTCATACTACAATGAAAGGCTGGAAAAAGTTCTTCTGGAACGGGATTGGGATGTGGTTGACAGGGAGTCCGCTGTGGAGACCATAGAATGGCTGAGAGAGGAAGGACACCGGGAGACCTTCAGAAACTATCGGCAGGAGTTGGAAGAAATGGAACTGTTGGATGTAGATGCGGATGTATTCCTGGAGGCGATCACAAGCACGGAAATGGAAGGTTATCTGTTCCGGTATGTCATTGTCTATTCGTTGTACCAGAGCGGATTGGATGAGGACGCCATTGCGGCGTGGGATCTGTGCAGGATCAATCAGTTGTGTGGGGATTTTTATATCTGCGGTTATTTGACCTACGAGGAAGCGATGGATATATCGTTAGAAAACTCCCTTGTGCTCCAGAAAAAGTATGATTCCTGGGATGAGCTGGTGAATTCTTATATGCTGGGCTATCAGTTCTGGAAGAGCGATCCCTGCACAACGGAGGATTCCCCCACTCTGCAGAGGTATCAATATTATGAAATGCTGCTGGAGATGCTGGATGGACCTTACGAGCTTGATTGGAATATGGAACTGAAAAAGGACTGGTAAGTAGAACAGGTGGTTTGGAAAAGGACAGAAGTCTCTGCTTGCGTATGCCGGTCCTCCGTGATACAATATCCCGTGGAAATAAAACCGTAAACACTACGGCAAATAAATACTGCAGTAAATAAATCCCGCAGCAATGGAGATAGAACAATGCCATACAGATATGAAACACACCTGCATACAGCGGAGAGCAGCGGATGCGCATCCGCCACCGGAGTGGAGATGGCCCGCGCTCATAAAGAGAACGGTTACACCGGCATCTTTGTCACAGATCACTTTTTCAACGGAAACACCACCGTGCCCCGGGAACTTCCCTGGCGCGAGAAGGTGGAGCTTTTCTGCAAGGGTTATGAAAATGCCCTGGAAGAGGGGAAAAAAATAGGGCTGGAGGTATTCTTTGGGTTCGAGTACTGTTATCAGGGCATGGATTTTCTGGTCTACAACCTGGATAAGCAGTGGCTGTTTAACCACGAGGATATCGACAAAATGCCGCCCAGAAAGGTCTTTGCCGAAATGCATCAGGACGGCGGTTTCATTATCCACGCCCATCCTTTCCGGGAGTTTGACTATATCGACCATGTCCAGCTCTTCCCCAGGGATGTGGACGGTGTGGAGATTGTGAACGGTGGACAGCTTAAGCATCCGGAGATGGATCACAGGGCGGCCCTCTATGCCGGAATGTATGATCTTCCTGTGACGGCAGGCTCGGACAGCCATCATCTGTCAGACCTGTTTCGCAGTGGGATAGAGACGGAGGAGCCCATAAAGCATCCTCTGGATTATCTGAGACTCATACGGGAGGAGAAGTTGAAACTTCTGGGAGACACAGCTTTCTGAAATTTCCAGTTCAGCCAAGCAAAATTACAGGTCGGCTAGACAGAATTGCAGCGTCAGAAAAACAAAATAAACTGAGGTAGCTCACCTTGAAAAAGCGTACCATCAAAACCTTTGAGGAAGCGGAGGCCTATATCAACGAAACGCCCCGCTTCACCACAAAGCACGCCATGGAGGACACCAGGGCATTTCTCCACCGCCTTGGGGATCCCGACAGAAAAATGAAGATGATCCACGTTGCAGGCACAAACGGAAAAGGCTCCGTTTGTGCCTATCTGCGCAGCATTCTGGAGACCGCAGGGTACAGTGTGGCCGTGTTTACCTCTCCCCATCTTGTGGACATCAGGGAGCGCTTTATGGTATCGGGGGAACTGATATCAAGGGAGGATTTCTTTAGGATCTTTTTAAAGGTCTATGAAGCCCTGGACTGGGTGGCGCTGGAGAAAACCTATCATCCTTCTTATTTTGAGTATCTGTTTTTTATGGCCATGCTGTATTTCGGAGAGAAAAATCCGGACTTCTGTATCCTGGAGACCGGACTGGGCGGCAGACTGGATGCCACAAATGCCATTTCTCAAAAGGCCCTGGCTGTGATCACCAGGATCGGCCTGGATCATGTGGAATATCTTGGTGACACTCTGGCCCGGATTGCCGGGGAAAAGGCAGGTATTATGGCTGCCGATACGCCTGCTGTAATCTGGGACACATGCCCGGAAACCACTGCCGTTTTTCAGGAGAAAGCAGCAGGTCTTGGTATTTGCGCACACTTTGTGTCGAAAAAAGATTATTCTTTTGGAAAAATTATGAATAAAACCATTGATTTTTCTTTGCGCACTGGGTATTATGGTTATATTAGTCTTACTTTGCGCACCATAGCCGCCTATCAGATGGAGAACGCTGCACTGGCAGTGAGGGCCATCGAGGCGCTGGACCGGGGAAGGACCATCACAGCCGAACAGGTGCAAGCGGGTGTGGAAGCCTGCTTCTGGGCCGGACGGATGGAGGAGGTGCTGCCGGAGGTCTATGTGGACGGTGCGCACAATGAGGACGGTATCAGGGCATTTCTGGAGACCGTCGCTCAGGATAATAGAGATTGCACGTGCAGAAGCTTGCTGTTTGGCATGGTCAAGGACAAGGACTGTGAGAGCATAGTGGGAAGGCTGGCGGAGTCAGGGCTGTTTGACAGGATCGCTGTCACCAGTCTGCGGACGGAGCGTGGAGTCCCGCCAAAGGCATTGGAGCAGCTGTTTTCCCGATATCCCCACTGTACCGTGCGGCTGTACGGAAGCGTGAGGGAGGCATTGACAAGCCTGCTTTCAGACCGGCAGCCGGGAGAGCGTATTTACGCGGCGGGAAGCCTGTACCTTGCAGGTGAGATAAAGGAGTTAGTTAGCCATGATAAATTTTGAGGAAGAGTTGAAGAAGTTTCATCCCAGTCTTGAGGTAGAGGATGCCGAGGACGCCATCTACAACCAGGACCTGACAGATATGGCCGATTTGCTTGTGAAAATGATCAAAGAGTCGGAAGAGAAATCGAATGAGGTGTCATAATGTTTTGTTATAATTGCGGTTGTCATCTATCAGAGCATGATTTTTGCACCGCCTGCGGAGCGGACGTCTCCCTGTATAAAAGGATTATGTATGTGTCCAACATGTATTACAACGAGGGCCTGGAGAAGGCCAGCGTCAGGGATTTGACAGGAGCAGTCACGAGCCTGCGGCAGAGCTTGAAATTTAATAAAAATAATATAGAAGCCCGGAATCTTCTGGGACTGGTGTATTTTGAGATAGGTGAGGTGGTTGCGGCCCTGAGCGAGTGGGTCATCAGCAAGAACCTGCGCCCGGAGAAAAATGTAGCGGATGATTACATCAGTATGCTGCAGTCCAATTCATCACGCCTGGACTCCATCAACCAGACCATTAAGAAATATAATCAGGCCCTTGTATACTGCATGCAGGACAGCAAGGATCTTGCAGTGATACAGTTAAAGAAGGTGCTTTCCTTAAATCCGCGGTTCATCCGGGCCCATCAGCTTCTGGCACTGTTATATATGGACAGCGAGGAGTGGGAGCGGGCTGAGCGGGAGCTGCATAAGTGCATGGACATCGACCGGAACAATACCCAGACTCTCCGCTATCTGAAAGAGGTGGAGCTGATGCTGGTGCCGGACGAGAACGTGCGCCAGCCCGGAAAACGGAAGAAGGATGAGGTGGTCCGATATCAGAGTGACAACGAGATCATCATTCAGCCATTTAATGTAAAAGAGCCCAAGCGTGGCGGTGCATCCACCTTGTTAAACATTGGCCTTGGCCTTGTGATCGGACTTGCTGTCACCTATTTCCTGTTGGTGCCGGCAGCAGAAACCAACGCTAAAAACGAAGCTCAGATAAAAAATACCGAGATCAGCAACGAGTTGAATACCAAGACCGTCAGAATCCAGGAGTTGGAGACAGAGATTGAGCATCTTGAACAGAAGATTGACGGCCTGAACACGGAGTTGGAAGGCATTGTGGGAGCGGACGGTACCCTGCAGACTATCGACGGGCTGCTGGCAGCTGCTGCAGCGTATCTGGAAACCCAGGATTTTGAGGCTACGGCTGCCAGCCTGGAGTCCATTGTCCAATCAGTGGATCTGGAGCAGACTTCTGAGGGCTTCCAGAGCTTGTATCGAATGCTGCTTGCTTCCATTGGTCCTGAGCTGTCCAAGACCTATTATGATCAGGGCTATGATGCTTACCGCAACGGAGATTATCCCATGGCCATTTCGATTCTGTCCAAAGCCGTCCGTTACGACGAGACGAATATGGACGCCTTGCTTCAGCTGGGACAAGCCTATGACAAGAACAACAATGTGACAGAGGCAATAGAAACCTATGACAAGGTGATCGAGCTGTTCCCGAACACTTCAAATTCCAGAAGAGCTCAGAGCTTGAAAAATGCACTAAGTAATGAGTAATTCCCGCGGGCAATGAGCCAAAGTCCGAAGGACCTTGGCTCATTGCCGCGAGGGTCAACATCCCCGCTGCTTGCGGTGGGGATGTTGACTGCAGATAAAGATACAACCGTATAGAAATACGCAAGAAGAGGACCTGTGGAAAACCGTGGGTTCTCTTTTATTGTTTCGAATGGTTTCATATCTTTTGGGTTAAGTAAGGAGGATGTCATATGGATCAGGTTATGGCGGAGGATTTTCAGGTGATCGACAATTATCTGATGATCAGGCTGCCCGAGGAGATCGATCATCATCGGGCGGGTTATATCAGCGAAAATGCGGACAGATATCTTATGCGGGAGGAGGTGCAGAACGTGGTATTTGATTTCGAAAATACGCGCTTTATGGATTCCTCGGGAATCGGTATTATCATGGGGCGATACCGGAAGATATCCTGCTTTGGCGGGAAAGTCTACGCGATCAACATGGACAGCCAGATACAGCGCATTCTGCAGGTGTCAGGGCTAAATAAGGTTGTGGAGGTAGTAGTTTGAATAGAATGCTGCGCCAGCATTCTTTCCTGAGAATATGAATAGTAAGAAAGCTGCTTTTAGGCGGCGGAATGTGAGGTAATGATGAAAAACGAAATGGAGATTATCTTTGATGCAGTCTCTGACAATGAGGCCTTTGCCAGGGTGGCGGTGGCTGCGTTTGTATCCAATCTAAATCCCACGCTGGAGGAATTGGCTGATATCAAGACTGCCGTGTCGGAGGCTGTGACAAATTCCATCATCCATGGCTATGAGAATCTGTACGGCTACGGCAGGCCGGGGAGATGTCCCGCAGATCAAAAGAAGACAAATCCCGGCAAGGTACAGGTCAAGTGTGTCCTGGAGGGGGATCTGTTACATATCAGAGTGACTGACCGGGGAAAGGGGATGGACAATGTGGAACAGGCCATGGAACCCCTCTTCACCACAAAGCCGGAGCTGGAGCGATCCGGTATGGGCTTTGCCTTTATGGAGGCTTTTATGGATGACCTGGAGGTGGAGAGCTCTCCCGGAAAGGGTACAGTGGTATCCATGAGCAAAAAGCTGGGAACCGGCAGCTGGATTGAAGGTGAGGAGTAGGGCATGGAGGAACTGTCAGTACTGATCGCACGTTCACAGGCGGGAGAAAGCAAGGCAAGAGAGGTACTGATAGAAAAAAATCTGGGGCTGGTGCATCATATCGTACGGAGGTTTGCAGGCAGGGGATATGACCTGGAGGATCTGTTCCAGATTGGCACCATAGGTCTCATAAAGGCCATTGATAATTTTGATCTGGAGCTGGGAGTAAAGTTTTCGACTTATGCGGTTCCCATGATCACTGGCGAGATCAAGCGCTTTCTGAGGGATGACGGCCTGGTAAAGGTCTCAAGGACCATCAAGGAAAACGGGATCAAGGTCAAGCTGGCCAGGCAGCGGCTGCAGGCATCGGAGGGGCGGGAGCCGACGCTGCAGGAGATCATGAAGGAGACGGGGCTTTCCTCCGAGGAGATCGTGCTGGCCATGGAGGCTTCCATAGAGGTGGAGTCCATCTACAGCGCCGTCTACCAGGATGACGGCAGTGAGGTCTATCTGGTGGACAAAGTAGTCAGGGGCGCAAGCGGCAGCGTGGGCAGCAGTATGGTGGGAGTGTCGGACAGCGAGGACACAGAGAAGGAGGAGCTGCTTAACCATATGCTTCTTGAGCAGCTGTTGGACAGTCTTGAGCCCTCCGAAAGAGAACTGATCTGTATGCGGTACTTTCAGGACAAGACACAGGTGGAAATTGCGGGAATCCTGGGAATCAGCCAGGTCCAGGTCAGCCGCATGGAAAAAAAGATACTTCTTCGACTCAGAGAGAGGGCAAGAATATGAATGGCAGAAACATATCTTGATGTGGATTACCTTAATTTTTTATAAATTGAATAATTTTCCGCTTTTCAATGCCGCTGTTTTCCTTTATGATGATAGAGAAGGAAAAATTACGCGGGCTTAAAATGGTATGGCTTCATTGAGCCTGACGTGCATATATTTATGAGAGATGAAAGGCGGGGGTACGGATGGATACAAAATCATTCAGGGAGGATGTTGTAGAGGAGCGCCCGCAGAAGCGCAAATCGGGAAAACGTAGAAAAATGCAGGTCCTGGCTATATTGAGCTGTCTGATAATACTGGTGGCAGTCATGTATGGCGGTCTGACTCTGTATACAATGTTTCAGGAGCAGGTGAAGGAGACCGGTTCAGGAAATGTGAGCGGCCTTGACCTGGATGAGAATGGAAATGTAATAGACGCGGCATCGAATGCTGTGGTCTACTCCCAGGAGGAGCTGGACGCCAGGGTGGCGGAAGCTATTCTGGAAGCCCAGAGAGAGGGGATGGATGAGGTGCTGGACGCCATCATGGAATCCATGTCGGAGGGCAGAGCGCCGCTGGAAACTGTGAAGTCTCTTTTTCCGGACCATATTATTGTTGCCAGCGACGGGAGATATCATTTTGTCCCCATCAACTATGAGCTGGCCCAGAACCAGCTTTTGACAGAGAATCTGAATATTCTGGATTCCGGAGAAATTCAGTACATGCAGGAAGGCCAGGTGATTTCCCACAAGGGAATCGATGTATCCAGGTTCCAGGAAGCCATAGACTGGAGCAAGGTGGCCGGGGATGGCGTGGAATTTGCTTTTATCAGGGTGGGCTACCGGGGCTGGGGCTCCAGCGGCAGGCTGGTGGAAGACGAATACTTTGAAAAGAATATACAGGGAGCTCTGAAAGCAGGTATCAAGGTGGGTGTATATTTTTACAGCCAGGCAATCACGGAGGAGGAGGCTGTCGAGGAGGCTAATTTCGTGCTGGAAAGAATAGCACCCTACAATGTGGAATGCCCTGTGGTGTTTGATGTGGAAAAGGTGAGTGAAGATAAAGCCCGCATGAATCTTATTACACTGGAGGAGCGGACTCAGGTGACGAAGGTTTTCTGTCAGACCGTGAAAGATGCCGGGTATAAGCCCATGATCTACCATAACACACAGATGGGAGCTCTGATGTTGGACCTGACAGAGCTGGAGGAATATGATAAGTGGTTTGCTGCCTACACGAATACGCTGTACTATCCCTATGAGTATAAGGTATGGCAGTATTCGGATTCCGGCAGAGTGCAGGGGATCAAAGGCAAGGTGGATCTGAATATCTGTTTTGCGCCTCTGTGGGAATGAAGTGAATCATGTGAAAGAATAATGTAATCAGAGCATTTTCGAACAGAGTTCGGATAGTCGATAGAACAACACTGGAAAGTGGATAGAAATGAGATATGGAAGGAGCTGATTCCTAATGGGATCAGCTCCTGATTTTTATACATAATTTTTTGATTTTTGTCTAAAACTATATCTGATCTTAAGAAAGAAAATGTATTGAAAAGAAGTATAGAAAAAGTATAGAAAAAGTACGAAAAAAGTACAGAAAAAGTACGAAAAAAGTACAGAAAAAGTACGAAAAAAGTACGGAAAAGTATGGAAAAAGTATAGAAACAAGGAAAGTGGAGAGAAAATAGATATGCGGACAATATTTCTGATCGTTCTCGGCGCAAGCTACGGCCTTCTGGCCGCGGCGGGCGTGTTCACCGTTTTAGTGGCGGTGGGCCTTGTTCCCAGGTTTGCGGGAAAAACCCACACCGGAAAGAAGGTTGTTCTATATGAAGAAATGGTGATTTTCGGTACGCTGTTTGGCTGTGTGCTCAGCGTGTTTGCCCGATATTGCCGGATTGGAGCCTGGCTGCAGGAAAGGTTTCCGGCACAGACGGAAATCCTGTTGGGGGCGGGGAATGGATTTCAGGCAGTCTTTGGAATCTTTGCGGGTATGTTCATCGGTTGCCTTGCCCTGGCCATCGCAGAAATGCTGGACAGCATCCCGATCTTTGCCAGACGGGTCTCTTTCCGGCACGGCTTGGGCTTTGCTATCCTGGGGATGGCAGCGGGAAAGCTGTGCGGCTCGCTGGTGTATTTCTGGGCGGAGCTGCACAGGACGGTACAGTAAGATAACGTAAAGTAAGATACCGTGAAATAAGATAAGGTAAGAAAGATAAGTTAAAGTAAGGTAAGGTAAGGGCAGATGATTCCAACTTAGTGGT
The DNA here is from genome assembly GCA_022511385.1 of Acetatifactor sp. GTDB lineage: Bacteria > Bacillota > Clostridia > Lachnospirales > Lachnospiraceae > Acetatifactor. Next base: position 26,927 of record JAFLRN010000015.1, on the reverse strand, counting down.
TATGGGAAGGACAGGGAGAGCTCATTTTATGACAAATGCAACAGTTTATCTGAAATGTGAAAGAAACATAGAGGTGCAGTCCGAGGATGTGCAGATGACGGATGTGGGAAGCCTGCAGTGCTCGGACCCGACGATCAGTGCAAAGCTAAAGGCTTTGAAGGTGCATCATTTTGGCAACAGTTCTCCCAGGAGGTGTGTCATCAGCGCCCTGAAGCTGGTGGAGCTGATGGAGAATGCCTGCCCCGGCATCACCGTCCAGGTTCTGGGGGAGCCGGATGTATTGGTGGAGTGGGTCGAAGTGAAAAAGTATAAGGGCGGTGTGCAGTGGCTGAAGACTGCGCTGGTGTGCCTGGTCAGCTTTTTTGGCACAGCTTTCACCATCATGGCCTACCATAATGACGTTGGGATCAACGAGGTGTTTACCGAGATTCACAGGATCGTCATGAACAGGGAGCCCCAGGGGCTGAATGTGCTGGAGGTGTCCTATTCTGTCGGCCTGGCGCTGGGGATCGTCGTATTCTTCAACCATGTGGGCGGCAGGCGGCTGACCAAGGATCCCACGCCCATCGAGGTTGCCATGCGCAATTACGAGGAGGATGTGGATAAGACGCTGATCGCCACTGCTGGTCGGGAAGGACGGGAAGAGGAGTGATCGTCACGCATCGATACCATCTGCATCCCGGATGCGTTTTTCCGTCCTGGTGTCCACACTGGAGGTGGCTTCGCCAAGGATCAGGATCTTAGGATTTGCCAGAAATGCCCGAGCGATGGACAAAAGCTGTCTCTGGCCCTGGGACGTAGATGATGAAAGCGGAGATCACGCCGGTGATGATAACAAGATTCAGGTCGCCTATATTGCTGTTGGAAAGCTCCAGGACGCCCTCATCCACGATAATGCTCATGAGATGGGGCTGCATAAGATCCATGAGCGCCTCGCCAGTCATGAACAGGGGAGCCAGAAGGGCGAAAAACCAGTATTTTTCAGGTATTTGAGTATGTATATACCTCCTGTCTTCGGGACGGTCATTTACATTTTTAAGCCTTAAATATAACATTAAAAAGGTATTGTGTTAAGGAAATGCTTCTATGCATGATGTAAATTGCAACAGTTCAGCAAAGCAGAAATAATTGTGTACATGATATTTGAATTTGCTGAGCATACTAAAGAAAAACGTATGCACAGACACACCGCGCGGTGGCTGTGGGAAAGGAAGGGCCGGAATATGGCTATGGATGACGCAAAGGATCAGGAGCAACAAAAGCAGCAGAAGGAATATGAGCAGTACGTGAAGGGGATGACGCCAACTCATAATCTGGGACTTCAGATGCTGAAGGCCTTTATTACCGGCGGTATTATCTGCTGCATCGGTCAGGCCATCTTAAATTATGCGGACAGTATGGGACTTGACAAGCAGACGGCGGGGAGCTGGTGTTCTTTGCTTCTTGTACTGCTGTCAGTGGTGCTGACAGGCTTTCACATTTTTCAAAAGATTGCAAAGTGGGGCGGCGCGGGAGCGCTGGTGCCTATCACAGGCTTTGCCAACTCTGTGGCGGCTCCCGCAATCGAATTCAAGGCGGAAGGTCAGGTGTTTGGAATCGGCTGTAAGATTTTTACCATTGCCGGTCCGGTGATCCTCTACGGTATTTTCTCAAGCTGGGTGCTGGGGCTGGTCTATTGGATTTTAAAGATGGCCGGGATTATGGGATGACTGCATAAGGCGGTTGTAACAGTTCTGCCATACGTCTGCCCTATAGAAATAATTGTACAGATTGCCCCTTGTGAGCAAGCTCCCACGGGCAATCTGCACAATTATTTCTGCATGCCTGAACTGTTAAAGAAAATTACTGTGCACGTCATCTTTTTTGTGGAAAGATTGAGAAAAGTGTGATATACTGTACCAAATGATGTGACGATTGGGAGTGAAAAACCATGGCCGACGTATACAGTGTGGTTTTATTGATCATGGAGCTGGCAGTGGTTTTCTGTTGTTTTTTGGTCAGCAGGAAAAAGAAGGAATATTCCAAGCCGCTATTGCATTTATTTTATGCCGGCATGTGCACGGTGTTTTTTTATATTTTGTTCCTGTGGTCCTCCAGCGTGGAGCTGGGAACCCTTTTCACCGGCCTCTACTATATCGGTACGGACTGGGTACTGCTTTTTATGATGCGGTTCATCCTTATATATACGAACACGCAGCTGCAAAGCCGGTTTCTCAAAGGGCTCGCCCTGTTTTGGGTGTCGGCTGATACTGTTTCGCTGATGCTCAATAATTTAACACATCGTATGTTTTATCTGGAGTTAGCTGATTACAAGGGTATGCCTTACTGGGGAGTGTTCTTTGAGCCGCTTCACTATGTGCATCTGGCAGGCTGTTATGTAATGGCTCTATTTACTGTCATTGTGCTGATTCGTAAGATCATCAGATCCCCCAAACTGTACAAGAGGATGTATGCTTCCGTTCTGGTGGTATTCGGGGTTGTGTTGGCCGTCAATGCTGTGTGCTACAGCCTGATTCTGCCCATTGACGCTTCGGTGGTGTGTTATGTGCTGTTAGCGGTTGCCTTCTGCTATTTCCTGATGTACGCTTCGCCCAAGGGTTTGGTGGAGGGCATTCTTTCCAATGTGGTGGAGGACATTGACAACGGTATCATATGCTTTGATCTCAATGGAAAATGCATTTATGCCAATGCCAAGGCAAAGAATCTGTTGTCCGTGCCGGATGACAAGGTGGATGAGATCAGGGATGAGTTTTATACAAAGTGGATACGCGACCACGAGCCGGATTCCGTGGATTGTGAGTATTGGGATAAAGAATATCTTGTGGGAGAAGAGGAGCACCATTTCCATATTGAGTTCCAGAGACTAAAGGGGAATGGGAGTTCCACCATCGGCTTTTTCTACAAGCTCACTGACATTACCGAGGCGATGAAGGCCTTTCAGGAGGGTCAGTACATGGGCACCCACGATAGACTCACCGGCCTCTACACCAGGGATTACTTTTTCCAGAAGGCCGAGGAGATCATCAAGCGTGATCCCGGAGTGGAACGTTACATGATCTGCGCCAATATCAAGAATTTCAAGGTGATGAACGAACTGTTCGGCGAGGAGAGGAGCGACAAGATCCTGGTGGCGCAGGCGGCGATGCTGAAATATACCAACATTGAGGACTGCATTCAGGGAAGGATTTCCGACGAGAAGTTTGCCATGCTGATTTCCAAGGACAACTTTAACGAAGAGATGACCGTAAAGAATTTCGGAAGGCTTCAATATATGATAGACGGTCGGAATTTCAAGCTGAATATAGCCATGGGCGTTTACCGTGTCACGGATCCGGAGGAGAGTCCCGAGGAAATGTTCGAGAAGGCAAGCATGGCTGTGGAGAGCCAGACCGGCGATTATCAGAAAACCTTGGTCTACTATGACTCACAGCTCCTTCAGCAGTTCATGAATGAAAAGAATATAGCCGAGGAGTTTGAAAACGCACTCCAGACAAAGCAGTTTAAGATGTTCCTGCAGCCCCAGATAGATGTGGACGGCAATGTGGTGGGGGCGGAGGCTCTGGCCAGATGGCAGCACCCTCAGCGGGGACTGCTTTTACCGGCAGACTTCCTTTCCGTGGCGGAGAAGACCCGGCTTATCAGCCTGCTGGACGAGTATATGTGGGAGATGGCGGCTGAAAAGCTGCGGGAGTGGGAGGAACAGGGCTATGCGGATACCCGTATCTCCGTGAATATATCTGCCAAGGATTTCTATTACATAGATATTTATGAGACCTTTGTACAGATTGTACAGAAATATAAGGTCGATCCGTCCAGAATAAATCTGGAAATATCCGAGACGGAGCTGTTGGCCGACGCGGAGCTCCAGATCAGGGAGCTTAACAGACTTCAGGATTTCGGCTTCTCCATCCGGATTGACGACTTTGGCGAGGGATATTCCTCTCTGAATACGCTCCAGACCATTCAGGCAAATGTGTTGAAGGTTGATATGCGTCTGTTGAGCCAGATTCCTGATCCGGTAAAGATGAAGAAAATACTGAACGCTATCTTTACCATGTGCAGAGCCTTGGATATGGATGTCATTGCAGAGAGCGTAGAGACGAAAGAGCAGGTGGAAATTTTGACAGAGCTGGACTGCAATGTGTTTCAGGGTTATTATTTCTGTCGGCCTATATCTGTGGAGGAATTTGAGGAGAAGTATTTGAAGGCCAACTGAGAGACGTGGAAGAAAACCGTTGAAGAGGGCATGGCTTGTGGGCCATGCCTTTGCTGTACGGCAGGTGGTACAGTGACGGATGATGGTTGCTGGCTGGAGCATGTAAGTACATAGAAGGCGGATGATAATGTTTGGTAGGGGCATGTGTATGGCAGATGACAGTGTTTGACAGGGGTCGTGCATGGGCGATTGGCGGTTTCTGCCGCGGCATTGTACATATGCGGCAGAGGATGGAAGTATTGAGGAAGGTGATTGAGGGATGAACGGAAAAAGAATGATTGGTATATTGGCAGCAGCTATGTTGGCGGTGGGGGTTCTTACGGGCTGCGGCGCTGGGGAGAACAGGACATCCGGTACACAGCCCGGTGTATCGGATGAATACGACGTTACAGAGTCGCAGGGCGATTCTGTGCAATCTGCCGGTGACTTTGGGAACGAGTCGGGATCTGGCGCGGATCAGACATCCGGTGCGATGGACACCCAGGAGACGCCTTCACCGGAACCTCCAGTCACTCCAGCCCCGGAGATTACGCTGGTGATGGTGGGGGATATCCTGCTGCATACACCGGTGGCGGAGAGCGCAAGGACGGAGGATGGCGGCTATGACTTTAGCGCCGTTTTTGCCAATCTGCAGGAGGATATCAGGGCGGCGGACCTTGCCCTGGTGAACCAGGAGGTGATTATCGGCGGCCAGGAGCTGAAGGTCAGCGGTTACCCAAGCTTTAATGCTCCCTATGAGCTGGGGGACGCACTGGTTGAAGCCGGTTTTGACGTGATCCTTCACGCCACAAATCACACCCTGGACAAGGGAAAGCGGGGCGTTGTGAACTGTCTCAACTTCTGGCAGGAGAATTATCCGGAGAAGGTTATCCTTGGCATCCACGACAGCGCCGAGGATCAGGAGGAAATATACGTCTATGAGCAGGGGGGCATCCGTGTTGCCATCCTGAACTACACCTACGGCACCAACGGCATTGCTTTGCCGGAGGATATGCCCTATGCGGTGGACCTGCTGAAAAAGGAGCGGGTGATCAATGACCTCGGCCGGGCGAAGGAGCTGGCTGATTTTGTGATCGTCTGCCCTCACTGGGGAACGGAATATAAACTGGAAGAGGACTCCGCCCAGAAGGAGTGGGCGCAGCTGTTTGCGGACAACGGAGCGGATCTGGTGCTGGGCACCCATCCCCATGTGATCGAGCCGGTGAAATGGGTGGATGATACGCTGGTTTATTATTCCCTGGGGAATTTCGTAAACTGGACCTCCGGGACCAGGGAGGGCGTGGCAAACCGTATGGTGGGCGGCATGGCCCAGGTGACGATCGGACTGGATGAAAACGGAGAAGCCGTGATCAAAGACTACGGCGTGAAGCCCCTGGTGTGCCATTTGGAGCGGGGCTTCGGTGGCGTGACGGTCTATCCCCTGGAGGAATACACGGAGGAGCTGGCCGGGAGAAATGAGATCGTAAAGCAGGATGCAAGCTTTAGCCTGGAGTATTGCAGGGAGCTGAGTGAGAAGGTGTTTGGGGAAGTGGCGGAGCCGTCTCGTTGACAGTGCCCATCCCTGATGATAGACTTGAAAATAATGATAGATCCACAACGGGGCAGCTGGAATGGAAGAAGAGAAAAGGGAGCAGACACAACAGAAACAAAATCATAAAGTTAAGCGGAAAAGAAAGTGGCTTCGACGCAGCGTTTTTTCGGTGCTGCTTGTGGCCGCGGTGTGCGCCCTGGGTTTTTCTGTTTATTATCGCATGTTCCGTGTGCAGCCTGCTTTCACCAGCATCGTCTATGAGCTGGGCGAAAGGGTCAGCAGGAATCTGGAGGATTATCTGCAGGGGCCTGCATGGGCTGTGGAACAGGGGAAACTTGACCTGTCTCATGTGGATGGGGATCACGTGGGAATCTATCAGGCTTCCGTGAGCCGTGGCCGGGTGGAATATCTGTATGAGATCATCATTGAGGATACGGTGCCGCCCGACATCACACCCAGGGAAGAACTTGTATATCTGGCGGCAGGCCGGGAGTATGCCGCAGAGGAACTGGTATCCGGTGTGACGGATGAGGATTCACAAGTGACGCTGTATATACAAAAAGAAGCGCAACTTCAGGAAACAGTGACATTTGGCACGGTCGGCAGCTTTACCTGCATTGTCGTTGCAGAGGATTCCTCGGGGAATCGCAATGCAGTCAGCGTTCCGGTGGTGGTGGATACACCTCCTGAGATTTCCGGGGTCAGGGATATCTATCTGGTTTTGGGCAGTGAGGTGGATTACCTGGAGCAGGTGACGGCCCAGGATGAAACGGATGGAAACCTGACTGACAGGATCACGGTGGATGACAGCCAGGTGAAGCTGACCCAGGAGGGGACTTACAGGCTGGCTTATCGGGTGGAGGATAATCTAGGTATTGATACGGTGAGCTATGCTGATGTGACTGTGGCATCCATGGAGGCGCTGCAGGAGATGATCGGCAGCCGTCAGATCAGCCGCAAAGGTGCTTGGATCATTGGTGCAGCAAATCTCTATGATGCCGGCGTATCCGAGAATGATAATATTGACGAGACGCTGGAATATATGAAACCCGTCCTGGTACAGCTCTATCACGGTGACAGGTACGGTTACAGCGCGGGCTCCGGATATCTGATGGAGATCACGGAAGACACGATTTACATCTGCAGCAACCGTCATGTGGTGGAAGAAAGCAACAGCTGGGACGTTTATTTTTTTGATGGCACCAGGGTTACGGGGCTGGCATTGGGCTGCAGCGACGGTTATGATGTGGGTGTGGTCACGGTGGCAGTGAGGGATGTGCCAGAGCGGCTGCTCCAGCAGTTGATGACCATACATATTGACAGGAAATACTGGAGCGGTCTGGACGATCATCGGATTGATGTGGGTCTGGAGCGGGTGGATCGCCAGGGGGGAATCCTGCATACCTCCGTGGGGACGCTGCTGAAGATAAAGCAGTATTTTGCCTGGTATGATAACAAGGACCACACGGAGGTCACCTTGAAGCTGGAGCACGGGGATTCCGGTTCAGCAATCCTGGACGGCTACGGAAACCTGATCGGCATGGCATATGCCTATTCCGTCTCTCCCAGACGGTACTGGTGTGTTCCGCTGGACGGAATTTTGGATTGTTATGAGGAGATTACAGGACGGAAGGTGTTTGTGTACTGACATAGAGCCAGTGCAGTGTTCCTAAATAGCCGGACTATAAAAATGATGTGTTTGCAGGCACTTGCAGCCAGAATAAAGTCCAGGTAATTAGCGAACGTTATACTAGTGCGCTATTCAGCTTGCCAGGCAACGAGATGGGCATTACAATGGATGCCAGGATACATGGAATGAACAATAAAAATGAATACGGAGAGGTGATAAACTATGTATCAAATAATCGACGGAAAGAAAATATCCCAGCAGATCAAGGATGAACTGAAGGAGGAAGTGGCAGCGCTCAAGGAGCAGGGAAAGACCTTCACCCTTGCAGTGATCCAGGTGGGCAGCGACCCGGCTTCCAGCGTGTATGTGGGCAATAAGAAAAAGGCTTGTGCCTATATTGGCATCGAGTCCCGGGCCTTTGAGCTTCCGGAGGAGACCACGGAGGAGGAACTCTTAAAGCTGGTGCAGGAGTTGAACCAAGACAGCGCCGTGGGAGGTATTCTGGTACAGCTTCCCCTGCCGGATCATATCGACGAGGACAAGGTGCTGCTGGCCATTTCCCCGGAAAAGGATGTGGACGGATTTCACCCGGAGAATGTGGGCAATCTAAGCATTGGAAGACCGGGCTTTGTCTCCTGCACCCCCGCTGGCGTGATCCAGCTTTTGAAGCGGTCCGGCATTGAGATCGAGGGGAAGGAGTGTGTGGTGCTGGGCAGAAGCAATATTGTGGGCAAGCCCATGGCCATGCTGCTGCTTCGGGAGAACGGTACGGTTACAGTATGTCATTCCCGGACGAAGAATCTGAAGGAGATCACAAAGAGGGCTGATATCCTGGTGGTGGCTATCGGAAAGCCGAAATTTGTGGATGCCAGCTATGTGAAGGAGGGAGCTGTGGTCATCGACGTGGGAATCCATAGGAATGAGGAGAACAAGCTCTGCGGCGACGTGGATTTTGACAGTGTGGCGCCGCACACTTCAGCTATTACTCCGGTGCCCGGCGGCGTTGGGCCTATGACCATTGCGATGTTGATGAGCAACTGTGTGGAGGGCCCCAATGCCATAGCGGCAAAGTAACCCGGCTGCAGTCGGGAGTTGAAATTCCTGGGGAGTGTATTCGCAGTAAACTACTCTGACGTGGAGGCTAAAATGGCCGAAAGATTGACTTTGCATGCTATACAAGATACTACAAAGAAGTTTTATTCTCAGTTTTGTGGAACTAATATTTCGGAATTGCAGCAAGGAATTTATTTTGTATGTTCGGAGGAGCGTGATGCGCTGCTAAAAGGCTTCGGCTGCAAGTATACAATATATATATTTGTAAAAGATAATTTGTGCATCGTTTCGTATTCGCCCAAACATAAACAATTTATTGAGCAGATTAAACAATGCAATACCAATGAAATTATTAAGGCAGTCAATCAAAAGTATCAGCTGAAAAAAATGCAGCTTATGATATTTCATGAAGAAGTAGTTAAGCAATATGGGGCGGCGAGGATTTTGAAAGATATAGATTATCCTCTGTATGAAGCATTCTTCCGGGCGGCTAATCCTGGGGCGGATCCGACTGGATGGTTATACGAATATTTCATGGAAAAGGTATCCAAAGAATGTTTTGTGGGATATCCTTTATATGGTAAATTAGTATCTGTCTGCGATGCTCCGGACATGCCATATATGGAGGATAAGGTTCAGCACACGGGTATAAGTACGTTAATAGAAGAGCGAAGGAACGGATATGCAAGGTGTACGGCGGCATTGGCGGCAAATCATTTGATTGAAAACGGAATTTGTCCACAATGGGAGTGCGTCGCAGATAATAGAGCATCCATTGAACTGGCCATGTCCATAGGATATAAAAAATACGGTATAGCGTATATTTTTGAAGAAAATTAAACAAGACAGCCTTAAGTAAAAGCCAAAATTCTATGAATTGTTTTTTAGAAAAAACTTGCAATACCTATATTCTGTGATAAAATGGGGAAGACAATAGAATAATGAGAGATTTATAAATCGAAGAGGAGAAGAGCAATTATGAAAAAGAAACTTTGCGGTTTACTTTTTACGGCGCTTCTGACAATGGCTGTACTGGGCGGATGCGCAGACGGCACAGGAGAGTCTTCGGGGGATAATTCCTCTGTTGTAGGAATACAACAGGATATCGACAGTCTTGACCCTCATTTAGCAACGGCGGCAGGAACTAAGGAAATTTTATTCAACATTTTCGAAGGCTTGGTAAAGTCTGATGAAAACGGCAACCTGATCGGTGCGGTAGCCAGTGACTACACAATTTCCGAGGATGGATTGGTTTACACCTTCACCCTGAGGGAAAATGTGAAGTTCCACAATGGCAATGTTGTGACAGCTGAGGATGTGAAATACTCTCTGGAGAGAGCTTCAGGACTGTTGGACGGCACGGCACTGATCTCTACTCTGGGCACCGACAAGGGCGGTATTACCAGTGTAGACATATTGGACGAAAAGACGGTTCAGGTGACAGTGGGAAGTGCCAACACGGAGCTGATCTACAGCTTTGTGGCAGCCATCATCCCCGCCGGCAGCGGTGAGGAGGAAGGGGCGGATCCTGTTGGAACGGGACCGTTTTCTTTTGTTTCCTACACGCCCCAGGTTGGGATCGTGGTGAAGAAGAACCCCGACTACTGGCAGGAGGGTCTGCCTTACCTGGATGAGGTCAATTTCAAGATTGTTGGCAGCGCGGAGACCGCGCTCATGGAGCTGCAGGGCGGCACCATTGACATCTATCCCTACCTGACCGATTCCCAGGCCCAGGCGCTGAAGAGCGGAAACACCCATCAGGTGATCGCGTCCCCTTCCAATGTGGTGCAGGCACTGTTTTTGAACAATGCAGTAGAGCCCTTGGACAATGTGCTGGTGCGTCAGGCAATTTTGTATGCCCTTGACAAGGATCAGATCAATGATTTTGTTGGCGGCGGCACCGGTTCCCTGATTGGCTCTGCCATGCTGCCCACGCTGGCGGATTACTACAAGGATCTGAACAATGTCTATGGAACTGGCGCGAATGTGGAGAAGGCGAAGGAGCTGCTGACAGAGGCAGGTTATCCCAACGGTTTTGACCTTGTGATTGACATCCCCTCCAATTACGAGTTCCACATGCAGACCGGCGAGGTCATTGTGGAGCAGCTGAAGGCAGTGGGCATCAATGCCAGCATCAATGCAGTGGAGTGGAATACCTGGCTGAACGACATTTACAACGGACGCCAGTACACCGCCACCATCAGTGGCGTCACCTGCGACCAGACACCGGGGTATATGCTGAACAGGTTCGAAACCACATCCTCCAAGAATTTCATCAATTATTCCAATGCGGAGTATGATGAGGTCTATCGGAAGGCTCAGGCGGCACTGGACCTGAATGAAAAAGCGGGCTATTACAAGCAGCTGCAGCAGCTTCTGGTGGACGATGCGGCCACGGCATTTATCATGGTGCCCGGCAACATGACAGCCATCAGCAACAGGCTGGCAGGCTACAAGTTCTATCCCATCTATGTGCAGGATATGAGCACGGTGTATGTGGTGGAGTAGTGCATTTCAGAGAACCAATGTAGCCAGAGATACGACACTTTTCAATTCTGCGGAGAACTAAGCTCTACGATTCTGCAGAGAACGGAGAAGGTTCCGTAAGAGTAGTGAAAAAAATTAGGAAGGGAAAGGAGGCGGCAGCGTGAGATACTTAGGTAAAAAAATAATCACTCTCATTATGACATTGTTTCTTGTCTCCGCGGCCGCTTTCCTGGCCTTTCAGATCATTCCCGGCGACGTAGTCACGTCCATACTGGGAACGGAAGCGACTCCCGAGAGGGAGGAACAGCTTCGGGAAGAACTGGGACTAAACGACCCGCCCGTGGTGCGGTATTTTCATTGGGCAGCAGACGTGCTCCGGGGAGACCTCGGCGTCAGCTACCGCTATTCCAAAAACATGAACGAAATGATGCCGGTGACGGAGTTGATCGGCGACAAGCTGCCCGTGACCTTATGGCTGGCGGCGCTGTCGCTGGTTCTGATCGTGGTGGTGTCAATCCCTCTGGGGGTGTTGTGGGCAAAGAGCAGCAGCCGCTTTCTGGATGTGTCGCTGGGCGTGGCTACCCAGACCGCCATGGCCATTCCCTCTTTCTTTTTGGGGATTCTCATCACATATCTCTTCGGCATCGTGTTCAGGCTGTTTGCACCCGGCGGCTATGTGAGCTACAAACAAAGCTTTACAGGCTTTATCGGCTACCTGTTGTTCCCGGCGTTGTCCATCGCCATTCCGAAGATTGCCATGACGGCCCGGTTTCTGCGCAATTCCATGCTGACGGAGTTTGGGGCTGATTATGTGCGGACAGCCTATGGGAAGGGATGCACGAAGCGGCGTGTGATGTACGGGCATGTGCTGAGGAATGCCTTGATGCCGGTTGTTACCTTTCTTGGGATGATCATTGCGGAGATCGTGGCGGGCAGTATCGTGATCGAGCAGGTGTTTGGACTGCCGGGGATTGGGAGGTTGTTGATCAGTTCGATTAATAACAGGGATTTCCCGGTGGTGGAGATTTTGATCTTGTATATTACGTTTGTGGTTATTTTTGTGTATTTTTTGGTGGATATATTGTATCGGGTGATTGATCCGCGGATTAGTGAGAAGTAGGTGCGGGATTGTTGTTGGATTGGTTTGAGGGTGTATTGGACTTGGGTGGAAGTTAGTGCGGAGTGTAGCGAAGCGAGTGGAGGTTGCGGACTGAGTGACGCTCTGCCCGCCTACCGGGCGGCATTCTCTTGCGGACACGCTCCCGCTCGGTTCGGAACGTAGCGGTACTAAGCTCGACAGTACCTCGCTAAGTACCGACGTCCCTCAAACGTTCCGCAAGAGAACGCCGCCCGGTCTCGGGCAGAGCTGTCTATAGCAGTTTAAGAGGCCGCGCAGCCCATATGGGCTGCATTGGCCGATGCCATTGCGCGGAGCAGCCATTGCAGTCGTTTTCCCATTAGCGGCATATTGGTCATTGCAAGTATCTTAGTCATTGCTGGCGGAGTCCATTGCCGTTATGTCAGTCATTGCGCGGAGCCTGTCCTACATATGCGGAAAAACAGCCTCGCCGAGACCGGACGTTGCTCTTCGGCGGACCGTTTGAGGGACGTCGGTACTTAGCGAGGTACTTTCGAGCTTAGTACCGTTACGTTCCGAACCGAGCGGAAGCGCGTCCGCCGAAGAGCAATGGCCGGTAGGCGGCGAGACGTCACTAAGTCAGCAACATACGACTCGCACTCCCTGCCGCTCCATCTTAACCAAACACTAGAATTGTCAGAAATAACCATACTCTACAACAGAAAGGAGCCCAGAAGGCATGATGCCCAACACCCCCAGCCTAAAATGGAACAAATACTTCCTCGCCGGCCTGATCATGACCGGCTTAGCTGTGCTGCTGGGACTCCTCGGTTTCTTTTGGACTCCCTACAGCCCCACCGCCATGTCCGCAGAACGCTTCAGCTCCCCCACCCTGAGCCATCTCTTCGGCACAGACAACTTCGGCCGCGACATCTTCTCCCGGGTCATGCAGGGCATGGGCACAACCATCCTCATCAGTACACTGGTAGTTCTGATTTCTGCCTTCATCGGCATCCTGCTTGGCGCCCTCACCGGCTACTTCGGCGGCATCATAGATGAACTGGTCATGCGATTCACCGACGCTCTCAACGGTTTCCCCAGCATCCTTCTGGCCCTGGTCGTCATCAGCGTCCTTGGAAACGGCAGACAGAATCTGATCCTATCTCTGGGCATCGTGTTCACGCCCAGCTATGTGCGTATTGTCCGCAGCGAATACATGCGCCTGCGTGATGCCGACTATATCAAGCGTGCCAGACTGATGGGTGTGGGAAGGCTGAGAATACTTTTTGTGCATATTCTGCCCAACATCCTTCCCGTATTTTGGGTATCCGTGATGATTGGTCTGAACAATGCCATACTGGCGGAATCTGGCATGAGTTACCTTGGAATTGGCGTACAGCCCCCGGATGCAAGCCTTGGCAATATGCTCTCGGATGCACAGGGATATCTCCAGTCCGCACCTTGGTACGCCCTGGCTCCGGGGCTTACCATTGTGTGGATCGTGTTGGGATTTTCTCTGTTCAGTGAAGGAATCAGGAGGCTCGGCGAATGATCAGGATAGAAAACCTCTCCGTAGCCTTTGACGGCCCGGAGGTCGTAAAAAATGTGACATTAGAATTGAGAGATGGGGAGATCCTGGGCGTTGTGGGCGAGTCCGGCTGTGGAAAATCCGTGACCGCACTGACGCTGATGGGGCTCGTCTCCGAGACTGCCCGCGTCACGTCAGGACGCATACTATTTGACGATGTCACACTACTGGAGGCGGGAAAGCCCCGCGATAAGGTATTGTACCGCAGCTATCAGGGCGACCAGATGTCCATGATCTTTCAGGAGCCAATGACTTCCCTGAATCCTACCCAGAGAGTGGGCAGACAGGTGGACGAGGTGCTGAGGCTCCACACGAAGCTCACTCCTGACGAAAGGAAGGAAAAGGTTTTGGAGAGCTTTCAGGCGGTAGGCCTTAAGGAAGGGGACAAGGTATATTCAAGCTACCCCCACCAGCTCTCCGGCGGCATGCGGCAGAGAGTGATGATCGCCATGGCTGTCATACTGAAGCCCCGTCTGCTGGTGGCTGACGAACCCACAACAGCTTTGGATGTGACCATTCAGAATCAGATCATTGCCCTGCTTCGGGAAATCAACGAGAAGCAGAAGAATGCCATGCTTTTCATCACCCATGATCTGAATCTGGCGAGAAAGCTGTGTCATCGGGTTGCAGTGATGAAGGACGGATGTGTGGTGGAGCAGGGGGAGACGGAGCAGATTTTTGAGAATCCTGCCCAGGACTACACCAGAAAGCTTATTGAAGCGGTGCCATCCCGAGTGAAAAAGCATAAGGCTCTGAACCTTGCTACAGGCATAGATGAGCCTGTAATGACGTCAGGAGCTACGAATATATCCCACAGGGGCGTATTGATAGCAGAAAATCATGCGGTGACAGAAGCAGCTCCGTTAGAAACTGCTAAGCCAGAAGCACCTAAGTCAGAAACAGCCCAGTCAGAAGCAGCTAATTCAGAAGCAGCTAATTCAGAAGCAGCTAAGCCAGAAATAGCAAACTCAGAAGCAATGCAGTCAGCATCCACACAGCCTGTATTAACACAGCCCGCGTCTATAGCCCCTGTGGTCCAGGTGCGAGACCTTTCCGTATACTACCAGGACGGCAGCAACAGCCTCTTTGGCCGCAAGCGTCGAAACTGTGTGGTGAAAGGAGCGGATTTTGCACTTTATCCCGGCGAGAGTCTGGGTCTGGTGGGCGAGAGCGGTTGCGGAAAGACGACTCTCTCCAAGGCCATGCTGGGAATGATACGTGATATTGAAGGTCAGGTGGTCCACAACACTGTGCGGCCACAGATGATCTTTCAGGATCCATACAGCAGCTTAAATCCCACAAAGACCGTGGGCTGGCTGCTCCAGGAGCCCTTGCGGGCCCGGGGCGCGATCGACGCATCCCTTGTCATGTCAAAGGCTGACATGGAAGCAGCAGCCTACGATATGCTTCATCGGGTGGGCATGAAAGACCAGTATTTTCACAGAAAACCCTCACAGCTTTCCGGCGGCCAGAGACAAAGGGTCAGCATTGCCCAGGCCCTGATTACCAATCCCGGCTTTATCATTGCGGATGAGCCTGTGTCGGCTCTTGACGTGACCATCCAGGCCCAAATCATGGAGCTGATGCAGAAGCTCCAGCAGGAAATGAAGCTGGCTTATCTGTTTATCTCCCATGACATCAACGTGGTCTACAAAATGTGCGATAGGATCATGGTGATGAAGGATGGGGAGATTATTGAAATTGGGGATACAGAGGAGATCTTTCGTGATCCTAAGGAAGAATATACAAAGCTGTTGTTCAGTAATTCTTGAGAAATGTCGGAAGCCGACAATGCCAAGCTGGCAGGTATCGGCTTTCTCATGCTTTCCGATGGAATCAGGCATATACATCAAGAAAAAGTTGACTTATACGCCATGCGCATTTTATATTTTGTTGTGTTTGGGATATCATCTGGCAAGTATTATTCTTATAATATCGTGTTTCGGACATACTTTCCCTCCCGAGGGCATAGAATGCAATGCAGACAACCTTTGGGAGGATTTTTCGTGTTTGAACAGTATAGCATACAGCAGACCACAGAGGAATTAAAAACAGATGCCAAAAGGGGACTGAGCACAGCGGAAGCGGCAGGACGGCTGAAGAGGGATGGGCGAAATGAGATGAAGACAGCCCGGAAAAAGACACCCATTGAATCCTTTTTTGAGCAGTTGAACGATCCGCTGATCTATGTGCTGATTGTGGCGGCGGTGGTTTCAATCCTTTTGGGAGAGATCAGTGACGCTGTGATCATCGGTGTGGTGGTAGTGTTGAACGCCGCTGTGGGCATGCTGCAGGAGGGAAAAGCCAGAAGAGCGCTTGAGTCCCTGAAGAAGCTGGCCAGTCCCAAGGCCATGGTCATCAGGGACGGCAGACGGATGGAGATTCCGGCGGCGGAGCTTGTGAAGGGGGACCTTGTGTACCTTGAGGCAGGCTGTCAGATACCGGCTGACATGCGGTTGACCGGAGCCTCCAATCTGAAGATTGAGGAGTCCGCGCTGACGGGAGAGTCCGTGCCTATGGAGAAGGATGCTGCCTTTGTGGCGGGCGGAGGGGTAAGACTCCCACTGGGAGACAGGCGGAATATGGCCTATATGTCAACTATTGTCACCTACGGCAGAGGTGAGGGTATTGTCACAGCCACCGGTATGGACACGGAGCTGGGGCATATCGCCACGATGATCACGGAGGCAAAGGAGGAGATGACACCCCTTCAGAAGCGTCTTGGTGAGTTGGGAAAGGTCCTAAGTCTGCTAAGCCTTCTGCTGTGTGCGGCGCTGTTTGCCATCGCGGTGCTGCAGCAGCGAAATATTCCCGAAATGCTGATCACCGCCATCAGTCTTGCGGTGGCTGCGGTGCCTGAGGGACTGCCGGCAGTGGTCACCATCTGCCTGGCCCTGAGCGTTACCAGGATGGTCCGGGTGAATACCATTGTCCGCAGGCTGCCTTCGGTGGAGACCTTAGGGGCGGTCAGTGTGGTCTGCTCCGACAAGACGGGTACCCTGACCCAGAACCGCATGACGGTGGAAATGTGCTATATCAACGGTTCTCTGCAGCCTGCAAAAGAGGTACGCATGGAGGAATGTGCGGATTTCTTTTACGGTATGACAGTGTGTAACGACGCTGTTACAGTGCCCGGCAGCCGGACCGGGGATCCCACGGAGCTGGCGCTTTTGGATCTTACAGCGGAAATGGGGCTGGAAAAGGGGGAACTGGAGCAGAGCCTTCCAAGGGTAGATGAGTTATCCTTCGATTCTGACCGGAAGATGATGACAACACTGCACAGACGGCAGTATCGGCCCGGTGCGGAGCTGCGGGCTGCGAGCTCTGCGTCGGCTCTGGTCAGCTATACCAAGGGTGCGCCGGATGAGGTGCTGAAGCATTGTACCCAGATACAGACAGCGTTCGGTCCTGTGCGGATGACGGATGTCCATCGTCAGAAGATTAGGCGGGCCGTGGAGGAAATGTCAGGAGAAGCCCTGCGGACGCTGGCTATTGCCATGCGTCTGGGGAGCAGCAAACCCAAGGAAGAGCAGCTGACCTTTCTAGGTGTGGTGGGAATGCGGGATCCTGCAAGGCCGGAGGCAGCCAGGGCGGTGGCCGACTTTAAGGAGGCAGGCGTCACCACGGTGATGATCACGGGAGATCATGTGGATACCGCCTTTGCCATCGGAAAACAGCTTGGGATCGTACAGCGGGCGGAGCAATGTCTGACAGGAGAACAGCTGGAGCAGCTTTCCGACGAGGCGCTCCGGGAACGTCTGGAGAATGTGAGGGTCTTTGCCAGGGTGTCGCCTGCCCAGAAGGTGCGGATCGTGGACGGCTTTAAACAGAGAGGGGAGATTGTGGCCATGACCGGGGATGGGGTAAACGATGCTCCTTCCCTGAAAAAGGCTGATATTGGAATTGCCATGGGAATGTCGGGAACGGACGTGGCGCGTCAGGCCTCGGACATGATTTTGACGGATGATAATTTTGCCACCATCCGCAAGGCCATCGAGGAGGGCAGAGGGGTATATGAGAATATCCGGAAATCGGTGATCTTTCTGCTGTCCTCCAACCTGGGGGAGATTATCACCATGTTCCTTGCGGTGATATGCGGTCTGGCCTCGCCCTTAAAGTCCAGCCATATCCTGTGGATCAACCTGATCACCGATTCCTTGCCGGCGCTGGCGTTGGGGGTGGATAAAAACGACGGAACGAGCCTGATGAAGCAGCAGCCCAGAACGGCGAAGGAGAGTCTGTTTGCCCGGGGCGGTCTGGCCTGCACCTGTTTTTACGGAGCGCTGATCGCGGTCATCAGCCTGACGGCCTTTCTCATGCTGCCCTGTGCGGTGATACGAATGCAGGGGCTGCCCCTCAGCATCGGTCAGATATCCCATGTGCTGCAAAACGGGGATGTGCTCGCCAAAGCCCAAACCTATGCATTTACGGTGCTCGGCATGTCCCAGCTCTTTCATGCGGTGGGAATGCGGGATGTTCACAGGTCGATTTTCCGTATGAACCATCTGGAGAATAAGCTGATGATCCTGGCCTGCGGAGTGGGATTTATGCTGCAGTTTGCGGTGACGGAGGTGCCGTTTTTGATCGGGGCCTTTGGAACCTCTTCCCTGTCAGGGCAGGAATGGCTGCGACTGATCGGTCTTTCTGCAATGCCACTGCTGGCTCATGAGTTTATGACGCTGTTTTTAGCGGCACCGGAGAGAGGGAAGGAACGGGGCTGAGAGAAAGAGGATAATAAGTATAGGGGTGATAGTCAGGGTCATGGCTGCGGCCATGGCCCTGTTTGACACGAAAAATAAACCATGATATATTGAACTTGTTGAGGAACGGGCCAGAATGAGTGGATGTGACTAAGGTCAAGCAGGCGGAGCGGTTCGTTATGAATGTAATAAGAATGCTTTATTAAGAATGCTTTTAGAATGTATTTGTATTAAATCTGGAAAAAGGAGGATGTTGAAAATGAGCGAAATATTAAAGGCAATGGAGCAGAGAAGCTCCACACGGGGTTACACGGAGGAGAAGCTGACGAAAGAGGAATTGGACTGCCTGATCCGGGCCGGTTTACAGGCACCTACCGCCACCAACAGGCAGGAGATCCACATCACTGTGGTAAATGGGGATCATCCGATCTTGAAGGAGATTGAAGATGAGAAGAATCTTGGCAGGGGAATTCAGGATGCCCCTCACAATTTCTATTACGAGGCGCCGGTGGTGCTGCTCTTAAGCTCAGAGAGGGCTTTTTCCTGGGGGAAAATTGACTCAGGCATCGCGGTGGAGAATATTGCCCTTGCGGCGGAGGGTATGGGACTTGGAAGCCTTATTATCGGCTGTATCAAGGATGCTTTGTCAGGAGAGAAGAAGGAGTATTTCTCAAGTGCACTGAAATTCCCGGAGGGGTATGATTTTGAGATTGCAATAGCAGTGGGACATAAGGCAGTCAGCAAGGAGCCCCATGAGTACAGTGTGGAGAAGAATGTCACTTTTATATAAATATATATCGAGCCGTCAGTAAACTGCTATTAAGCTGTTACTAAGCTGCTATTAAGCCATCATTAAGTCTTCATTAAGCCGTCAGTTCTAAGCCTGCTGCCCAGGATATCGGGAAATAGTCTATGAATTGAGGTAAGGACATGCACATGTAAAGATTAAACACGTGCAAAGAATAAACATATGCAAGATAAAGCATATGCAAAGATTAATCATATGAGAGGACTAAACATGTGGGAGGGCTAAGTATTATTGAAGAGATCAAACTGATCAAGCCGAGTATGGAATATGCTCAGGAAATTATGGATTTTCGCAGAGAACTTCAGGCTGCAAACGACGCGGACGGTTTTGCGGGATGCAGCGGCCTGGAGGGGTGTGAGACCACCGAGGAATGGCTGCATATCCTGGATGAGAGGGAGAAACAGGAGAGCCGTCCCGGGGAAAGTGTGCCATCTAATGCCTATATCGCGGTCCACCTCTCCGATAATCGTGTGGTAGGGATCATAGACCTGAGGCATCATATTGATCATCCCATCCTGGGTGTCTGGGGCGGACACATGGGGTATTCCGTGCGGCCCTCGGAACGGGGAAAGGGATATGCCAAGGAGATGCTGAGGCTGAATCTGCAAAATTGCAGGGAAAGAAAGATGGACAAGGTCATGATCACCTGCAGCCGGGAGAACATTGCCAGCGAGAAAACAATTTTGGCAGGCGGCGGAGTGTTTGAAAAAGAGGTTTGCGTGGACGGGGAGTATATAAGGAGGTACTGGATTGTGCTGTGAAGTTTGAAATTCGTGTAGGGAATTCGAATGCGCGCAAAATTCATTTTATGTAGTTTTACTGAAAATGAATGATACAGTACACTGGTAGAACATTCACAAAATAGCTAGACTGTACAAATATTATGTTTTCTAGTATTTCAAGCGCAAAATTGGTCTGGCTGATTAATATACGATCTACTAGTATTATGATGTAAAACATGAGATGTTGAGGAACTGGCATATGAGAATCAGACCATATATTGAAAGTAAAGATTATGAACTTTTAGCGGGATGGATTGCTGATGAGAAGGCACATGCTCTGTGGTGTGCAAATCTTATCCCATATCCTTTGACCAGGGAAAACCTTCGCAGCGTTCTGGAGAAAAGTGCAATGGATTGGACGGACAGTGCCTATGTAGCAACGGAGGATAACGGAGAAGTAATAGGGTTTTTCTGCTATTCTGTCAATACGGATGACAATTCGGGATTCCTCAAGTTTGTTATCGTGGACAGTAGCTTAAGGGGCAAAGGACGTGGGAAAGAAATGCTTCAGCTGGCTTTGCAGTACGCCTTTCTGATCACAGGGGTGGAATCCGTCCAATTAAATGTATTTGCGGAAAATACTGCCGCGAAGCGCTGTTATGAAAAGGCCGGTTTTGTGGAGAGACATGTTGAAAAGAATGTATTTCCGTATAAGGATGAATTATGGAGCAGATGCAATATGGTAGTCACCAAGCTGGAAAGGATGGATGAGTTTTTTGATAACCGTCTGGAAGGATATGAGGAACATCAGCTGAACTGTATTGAGGCCGCTCAGAAATTTTATCCATTTACGGCAAGCTGTCTGCCTGTAGGGCCGGATGTAAGGATTCTGGATTTGGGCTGTGGAACGGGCCTGGAATTGGATTATTATTTCAAGCTGAATCCATCCGCAAATGTGACAGGAATTGATCTTGCCGCCGGAATGCTGGCGGCTCTTCGGGAAAAGTATAAAGATAAGGCAATTACATTGATACAGGAGTCCTATTTTGAGGTGCCGTTTGATGAGAACTGTTACGATGCGGCGGTGTCTGTGGAATCTCTGCATCACTTTACAAAAGAGGAAAAAGTGCCACTTTATCGCAAGATACATCAGGCATTGAAGGCAGATGGCTGCTTTATACTGACAGATTATTTTGCTGCGTCGGAGGAGGAAGAAATCTTCTACAGGAAGGAACTTGGCAGGATCAAGTCACAGCAAGGCATTTCTGATGATGCGTTTTATCACTATGATACGCCCCTGACCGTGGAGCATGAAATTCAGGCATTGCAGGAGGCCGGGTTTTCGTCGGTGGAAATTTTGGGACACTGGGCAAATACATATACGTTGAAGGCGGAGTAGATCATATTCAGATCCTCTCTTGTCTTTACATTCAGCAGCCGAATCCAGTCATCCATTTTTAATCTTTTCCAAAATAGAAAAAGAGCAAAGATTTATTTAATCACAGATCGTGTTTTAGCGTATGTTTCCTGCCTCATCGTAGACTTTATTTTCGGCTCTGACTGAAATGACGATAATTTTCATAATATTATCCTGACGTTCGAGTTTATAGACGACTCGAACGCCATATTTTAGAAATTTAATTTTAAAAAGTCCGGTCAGATTATTTCCTTCTTTATTTCCAAGCGGTGTACCGTACCCACCTACTTCCTTGGAAACAGGATTCTTTTGGACTTTTTTAATGCTCTTGATTCCAAGTCATTCTATTTCAGGTTCCTCCACTTCCTCAAGGTCAGCATCAGTAATTCCAAAATATTCCATTACATCTGTATCAGGAATAGTAGTTTTACCCTCGTTCGCAGCAATACGCTTGGTTGCTTCAAGAAGTAATAGATAGTTTTCCTCGATTTCTGCCAATCTTATATATTCATTGGGTGATAGGATAACAGCAGAAGGTTGATTATTTTTTAAGACAATAAGTTCTGGTTCGGAATGTAAACGATCAAATATTCTTGATGCCTGGCCTCTATTAAATTGAGTAATGGGGATTAGTCGCGATAAAAAATTTGCTGTTAACTCCATGCATAATACCTCCGACATTTGTTTGTAATGCTCTTTTATGCAGTTTAAAGAAAAAAACAATATATATTTCAAAATATATCGTCAAATAATAATGCAAATCATGCAGTAATACTTTCGATTTTTAATCCGTATGTTTTGCCGCATTGCAGGTTTAGAAAGGTCTATGTTATAATTTATTTACTGTGATCTATGCAGTATAACTTAAAAAATTCCATAAGGATCATTGGAGGCAGATATTATGAGCGGTGAAAATACAAATTGGAGCCAGAGTGTTACTGGCGTTGTTATCAAGGACAATAAGGTGCTGCTTGCCCGCCATACATATGGAAACGGAATCGGTAAGCTGATCATCCCAGGAGGATACGTGGATTTTGGCGAAACACCCCAAACGGCGTTAAAGCGTGAGTATATGGAAGAGACAAAGGTGGAAGTGGAGCCCCAAGATATCATAGGGATCAGGTTCAATATGCACGACTGGTATGTGGTATTCCGGGCGGAATATATTTCCGGAGAAGCCACTTCAGACCACGACGAGAACAGTGAAGTGTTGTGGATCGATGTGGAGGAGGCACTGCTCAGGGAGGATGTCCCTGAGCTGACAAAGAAGTGTATTCAATGTGCTGTTTCAGGTAAAACAGGTTTTCATCATGAAGATTATGTGGGGAATACAAAACACGCACCATATTCGTTGTATATGGCCTGAAATCCCTTGACGCGATAAGTATCCGCTAAGGCTGAGAGTGGAGCGGTATGTGGAGGAAAGCTGATGAAGTTAAGATTGGTTAAGTTGGACGAAAAATACAAGGAACAGCTCTTTGATATGATGGACGAGTGGTACGCGGATGGGGAAAAGATAGTACCCTACGCTATCAGAAAGCGCGACTATCATGATTGGGAGGCTTACGTAGATTCTTTGGACAACAAAGAAGATAATGGGAACATCGTTCCTGATTCCACCTTCTTTTGTCTGGACGAAGAGAGGAATATTTTTGTGGGAGCGGTGAATATCAGACACCGCCTCAACGAAGAATTGCTGAAAAACGGTGGGCATATCGGTGATGGCATAAGGCCCTCCGAGCGCAGAAAAGGCTATGCCACTGCTATGATCGGCCTGGCATTGGCTGAATGCCGGAAGCTTGGCATTGAGAGGGTGTTGATGGTGTGCGACAAAGAGAACATTGCATCTGCGAAAAGCATCATCAACAACGGTGGGATTCTGGAAAATGAGATAGAGGAGGACGGAATTGTGGAGCAGAGATACTGGATAGACAACTGAGGAGCGTTTCAGAGGCGGAAGGGAGCAGATGTGGGTCAAGAATGTCATTTGGACAGGGAAACTGACAAGCAGTTGAAGGATAGCGCAGACCGCCGTCAGATTGCAAAGGAAATAATTCTGCAGGGACCATGCTGGATTATACTTTGGCAATGCAGAAATTGTTTGAAAGGGGATAAATTATATGAACTTGTTTGATAAATTTAACAGCAAAAAATCTAAAGATGCACCAGTACCGGACATAAAGCCCGATGAGAGATCAGATGAGAATGCAGAACAGGAGCTCGACGCTCGAGGTTGGGACGCCATTACGGAGGCATTTGACAAACTGTACCCGGGGCAGGACAATCCGCTTCACTTCGCTACGCTGATCTCCTGGCAGTTGGGCGGCAACGATCCGCTCCGTGGTATCAGCGTCTATGACGGTGGGGACTATTGGCATTTTGTTTCCTACGGACTCAGTGAACTTTATGAAAAAGAGAGTGAGGATCCGGAGTGGAGCGGCTACGGTTTTGAGTTTACTCTAAAGCTAAAGAAAGAGGGGCTTGTTGACGAGCGGGCGGAACTTGAAACCATCTGCGGCATTTTTCAGTCTCTTGCCCGGCTGACATTCCAAAAGGGAGAGATCTTTCAGCCGAATGAGTACATCTACACCGGACAGACCAAGGGAATGGATAATCGCCAGCAGTCCAAACTCACTGGCTTTATCACTGCTTGGGATGAAGCCGGGGAAATCGTTACGCCCAACGGTAAGGTGCAGTTCGTCAAGCTCATCGGCGCCACCGATGCAGAACTGAAAGCGCTCTATGAAAAAAAGATTACTGTTAAGGAGGTCGCAGAAAAGATTGGCAGCGATCTGACTGACTATACACGAGAGAGTGTGCTTTAGCCAATACGGTAGCTAATCAGTAACGAATACAATGGAAACAGAAAGGATAATCACCATGAACAAAGAACAACTGAACGCAGCAACTCAAGCCATGATCGAGTGGCTTGCACATCCGGCAGAATTGGGAAAAGCACCTGCCAAGATCGAATGTGCCGGAGAATTTGATCTTCACGAGATGCACTACTATATTTTCAAATACAAAAAATCCGCGCTCGGCAAATGGCTGCTGGGTGTCTGCGGCGGCTATGAGGATGACGAGCTGGAAAACTGCGGTCATGTATTCAGCGAGATGGAAGAATACCACGAGGAAACCGCCGAGGAAGACGCGATCGCTTTGGTGGAGTATGTGCGTGAGTATATAATGAATCTGGCAAAAACGGCAGAGGAACGCAAGGAAAACGCCGGCACCTTCATCAACTATGTGCTGCTCTCCGAAGCCAAATGGGACAAGGAGGCGCTCCTGCGGGATCTGAAAGAGACATGGGGCATTGAGGACGAATCCTCGGAGGACGATACGGAGGACGAGGAGGACGAGCGCGATGACACCTTTATTATTACCTATCAGGGAGCGATGCTTGCTATCTCGCTGATGCCCGGTCCGATCCCGGACGGCGAAGCGGAAAACGCGGCCGCCATGAACTTTATGTGGCCGGATGGAAAGGAGAAGGTAAAACAACACAAGGCACACATTTTGATTGCTCAGCTTGGCAGAGAACTTCCTCCAATGGAGAGCGGAGTGATGCTGGTAAAAGCCGTGGTTTCTGCCTGCAAGCAGGAGGGCGTGCTGGGCATCTATACAGGCGATGTAGTTTTGGAACCTACATATTATCTGGCGTTTGCCCAAGCTCTTAACGAGGATGCGTTTCCGATTACCAATCTTGTCTGGGTTGGACTTCACAACAACGAAAAAGGTCTCTGCGGCTATACCGCAGGGATGCGGAATTTTGGCTATGACGAGATGGAGGTATTGAACAGCAGCGTAGAGCCTATGGAGCTTCTCGATTTTTTGTCCAGCATCGCAAACTATGTCATAACCGAAGATGTAATTTTGCAGGACGGCGAAACTATTGGCTTTACTGGGAATCAACAACTGCCGATCACCAAGAGCCAAGGCTTTGCGGTGGAAGGCGATAGCTTGAAGATCGAATATTGAGACCGCTTTGAAAGGTCGGATAACAGCATGAACAGAGAAGAATTACTGCAACAAATCAATATATGGGATGCAGAGAAACATCACCAAGAGATTATCAACGCTATTGAAGCGCTGTCGCAGGAAGAATGGGACTATGAGCTTATCGGTCTTCTCGCCCGTGCCTATAACAATCTGGCGATGTTTGGCAGAAAGACCACCAAGGAGCAGCACGAGATGCTGGAAAAGGCGGTTGCCCTGCTTGAATCCGTGCGGGAAGAAGGACAGGAGGATGACCGTTGGCATTTCCGTATGGGCTATGCGCTTTATTATCTGGATAGAACTGCGGAGGCTCTGACCTGTTTCCGCCGTGTCCGTGAACTTGACCCGGAGGATCAGAAAGCTGTGCAGTTTATTGTGTTGTGCGAGAATAAGCTTGACATGAAAGGGTCGTCGGACAGTGATGAATCCTCTTTCTATATCACCTTGAATTTGAATGCACGGCTTCAACCCATGCACCGCGGTGATTTGGAGGATGCTTTGGACGAACTGCTGGACAAATCCGATATAGGCTTTGTGGACGGTGGAGGTACGCTAATGTCTCCCTCCGGAGAGGTCAAGTCCTGTGACATTCAACTTGATCTGAACGACGACAGCGAAGAGACCATTGCGGAGCTGGAGTCTATCATAGATGCGCTGGGTGTACCCAAAGGGTCAAAGCTGCTGTGGACCAGGGCGGACGATGAGACTATTGAACGCCCGGTAGGACGTTTGGAGGGCATGGCCCTTTATCTGAACGGAACTGATTTGCCGGAAGAGGTTTACAAAAGCTGTGACATCAACTACGCCATTGAGCAGCTGGAATCCCGAATGGATGGGATAGGACGCCTGTATAGCTGGTGGGAAGGCTCTGAGAATACTGCGCTATACTTCTACGGCGGGAGCTATGAGAAAATGTCGGCAGCGATTCAGGACTTTATTGCCGAATATCCCTTGTGTCAAAAATGCGTGGTGGAGAGGATCGCATGAACCGAGAAGAATTGCTCAGTAAAATCAACGAGTGGCATGAGAAAAATGAACACAAAAGGATTATCAATGCCATAGAATTTCTCCCCCGCAATGAATGGGGCTATGAGCTGACCTGTCTTTTGGCACGGGCGTATATCAATAAAAATATGTTATCCGACGACTGCTTGGAAAAGGCGGTGTCACTTCTTGAATCCGTGCAGGAGGAAGGAAAGAATGATCCTCTCTGGAACTACCGTCTCGGCTTTGCGCTCGTTTTTTTGTGCAGAATTGAAGAGGCGCTCCCTTATTTTCGTAGGGCTGCGGAACTTAAACCGGACTTTACCGATGCGTTAAAATTTATTGAGGAGTGCGAGGAGGCAATCAAGGACGAGGAGGAGAATCGTGAAAGCGAAAGAAATGAGGCTGAGCTTAAAGAGAAAGCGTTGGAATTAGCGGAGCGCTTAAACAATTTGGGGATAGAGGAATTTGAAGACCTTGAGATACTTGGGAAATACGATTTTGAAAATGTTGTTTTAGTGATTTTACAAGGATTAAAAAGTCAATATCCCCACACAAAAATAAAGCAAAGAATGAAAAGTGTTCATTATGCAAACGGTTTTGCTGATAAAGCTTTTCAAAATTGTGCATTTATGCTTGATGATATAGAGGAATATCTTACGAGCAATAAATTCATGGATCATGATGAATCGGTTCGGTATTTTAATAAGCGAATAA
>JAFLRN010000141.1 GCA_022511385.1 Acetatifactor sp. | reverse complement strand
AGACAGCAGCCTCTGTTGTGAAAAACGGCAGAGAGGTGCTGTCAAATGTTATTTTCACACAGATTGATCTTCACACCAGGTATGGCGGCGTGGTGCCGGAGATTGCGTCCAGAAAGCACATTGAGAAGATAAACCAGGTCATAGAGGAGGCGCTGGACCAGGCCGGTGTGACACTTACGGACATCACTGCCATTGCAGTCACCTACGGTCCCGGATTGGTGGGAGCGCTGCTGGTGGGCGTATCAGAGGCAAAGGCCATCAGCTTTGCCACAGGGAAACCTCTGATCGGTGT
Organism: Acetatifactor sp.; assembly: GCA_022511385.1. Classification (GTDB taxonomy): domain Bacteria; phylum Bacillota; class Clostridia; order Lachnospirales; family Lachnospiraceae; genus Acetatifactor. The sequence goes on along the minus strand of JAFLRN010000141.1, from coordinate 1,834 downwards.
GCACCATATAAACGGTCATATCAGTGCAAACTATATTGAATATCCGGAGCTGGAGCCTCCCTTTGTGTGCCTTGTGGCATCCGGCGGTCATTCCCACCTGGTGGTGGTGAAGGACTATGGGGAGTACGAGATTGTGGGCAGAACCCGTGATGATGCGGCGGGGGAGGCCTTCGACAAGGTGGCAAGAGCCATCGGCCTGGGGTATCCCGGCGGCCCTAAGATAGACAAGCTCTCCAAAGAGGGCAATCCGGACGCTATTCCCTTTCCCAGGGCAAAGGTGGCGGAGAATGAGTATGATTTCAGCTTCAGTGGTCTGAAGTCGGCAGTATTAAATTACCTGAACTCCTGCCAGATGAAAGGGGAGGAGATTTGCCAGGCGGATGTGGCGGCATCCTTCCAGAAGGCTGTTATCGACGTGCTGGTGGAGCATTCCCTGCATGCGGTAAAGGAGTTCGGCTATGACAGATTTGCCATTGCCGGGGGCGTTGCCTCAAATTCCTCTCTTCGGGAGGCCTTTGAGCGGGAATGTCAAAAGCGGAAGATACAGTTCTTTCACCCCTCTCCTGTTTATTGCACTGACAATGCGGCGATGATCGGCACAGCAGGCTACTACGAGTACAAAAAAGGCGTTCGCCACGGCTATGACCTGAATGCAGTGCCGAATCTGAGTTTAGGTGAATAAAAAAGGCGGAAGATACAGAAAATGAGCGAAGAAAAAGCGGTTCAAAAAAAGCGCTGTACGGCCGTGATCCTTGCCGGAGGCAGCGGAAGCAGAATGCATAGTGATGTGGCAAAGCAATTTATGCTGCTGGGCGGTAAGCCTCTGCTCTGGTATTCCCTTCAGGTGGTACAGCAGTCGGAAATCATTGACGACTGTATTCTGGTGGCCGGAAAGGCGGACGGCGCTGTCGGCAGCTCATGGCTGGACACGTTAGAGTATGTGCGCAGGGAGATTGTGGAGCAGTATGGCTTTACAAAAGTGGATGCCATTATTCCAGGCGGCTCGGAGCGGTGCTGGTCTGTGGAGAATGCCATGGCAGTATTGAGGGATGGGACGGAATACGGCCGTGTCCCAAACCGGGACGGCTACGTCTTTATCCACGACAGCGCCCGTCCTTTTTTGACAGAACAGATTCTGCGCCGTACCTATGAGACGGTACAGCAATACCATGCCTGTGTGGCTGCAATGCCATCCAAAGACACAGTGAAGCTGGCAGATGAAGAAGGTTTTTCCGCTTCCACACCGCCCAGGAGCAGAGTATGGACGATCCAGACACCCCAGGTTTTTGATTCAGCGCTGATAACAGAGACCTATGGCAGGCTGCGGGATCAGTATCTACATACATCCCAGGTTCCTGTCACCGACGATGCCAGTGTGGTTGAGCTTTTTTCCGATGTTTTGGTGAAGCTGGTGGAAGGCTCTTATCAAAATATAAAGATTACCACTCCAGAGGATATAAAAATTGCGGAAGCGTTCCTGGAGTTTTAGGGTCTTCTGCGGATTTTTTTTGAGTATTTGGTCATAAGCTTGTTTTGTCCCCGAATTTACAAAAAAGTTGTTGACATAGGGAACCCTTTTTGATAGAATAGTTCTTGCCGTCGAGTTGGCGGCACGCTTGGAGAGATATCGAAGTGGTCATAACGAGGCGGTCTTGAAAACCGTTTGTCCGAAAGGGCGCGTGGGTTCGAATCCCACTCTCTCCGCTTGGGGACAAATAAGACGCCCCTCTGACATATATAGATTGCGTTGATTCAACTTACTTGGAGAAGTACCCAAGTGGTCGAAGGGACACCCCTGGAAAGGGTGCAGGTCGTTAATAGCGGCGCGAGGGTT
>JAFLRN010000140.1 GCA_022511385.1 Acetatifactor sp. | reverse complement strand
GTACCTCGCCAAGTGCCGACGTGCTTAGGCGGTCTGCGGTCAGGACATTGGCAGGGCTGGGCTGAATTTGAATGTTTGAATAGTAATGAAAAGCTCCTGCAGTAGTGTGAAGCTGCAGGAGTTTTTTGCGGTTATTTGGCTTTATTTTTTATAGAATGCAATTAGTGAATCCATCCTTGAAGACATATTCACAAGCATGGCATCCAGCACGGTCAGCGCCGTCATGCACTCCATCACCACCACAGCTCTGGGTACAATGATGGGGTCGTGGCGGCCTTTTATATTGATATCCACGTTCTGGCCGTCCTTGTTGACGGTTTGTTGGGTCAGGAAGATGGAGGGCGTAGGCTTCACATGGGCCCGAATGACGATCCTGTCACCATCGCTGATGCCTCCAAGGATTCCTCCGGCATGATTGCTTGTTTTTATGACGCGGGTATCATCTATGACACTGCTATCATTTGCTCGGAAGCCGTCGTTGTTCTCACTTCCCCTGCGGGAGGAGACCAGGCAACCATCGCCGATTTCCACTGCCTTTACCGCGCCAATGGACATAATGGCCTTCGCCAGATTGGCATCCAGCTTTTCAAAGACGGGATCACCAATTCCTGCGGGAAGACCCTCTACAATACATTCCATACAGCCACCTACGGAATCCGAGGCTTTCTTGGCTTCCTCCAGATATTTTATGGCAGCATCGTCAGCATCTCTATCCGGCATGGCAGTGGGAGTGGAGAGCCTGACAGTTCTGTCGAAGCGGCTCATGTCCGCCTCAATAGGACCAATAGATCGGGTGTAGGCATAAACAGTCACACCGAGCAGTTCCAGGATTCGGCAGGCGACGGCACCGGCAGCCACTCTGCCCACAGTCTCACGGCCTGAGGAACGTCCGCCGCCCCGGTAATCCCGAAATCCATACTTCTGATCAAAGGTATAGTCCGCGTGACCGGGACGGAAGATTTCCGCGATCTCGCTGTAGTCCCTGGAAATCTGGGAGGTATTTCGCACCATCAGGGAAAGGGGGGTGCCGGTGGTACGTCCCTCGAACACACCGGAGAGGATTTCCACTGCATCTTCTTCCTTCCTGGGGGTGGTGATGGAACTTGTGCCGGGCTTGCGCCGGTCAAGATAGCGCTGAATATCCGCCTCATTCAGTGGCAGACCCGCCGGACAGCCGTCGATAACTACACCCAACGCTTTCCCATGGGATTCGCCCCAAGTAGTGATCCTGAAAATTGTTCCGTAAGTTGACCCGGCCATGGCAATTCCTCCTGAAATGTGCGTATCAACACAATGGCAGCGCACCAATTTTATTTTATTAATTATAACGAATCACATAGAAAAACGCAATTTTTTTGAAAAAAAGAGTGCATATTTTGGGAAAGTGTGTTATGTTGTAATAGATAAGTATACATATTTATGGACAATGTTTCAGTCAATGCATTTAAATGACGATTACAGGGGCAGAAGATACATTATGAAACTGACTTTGGAGGAGCGCTTCCGCAAGAAGTTTATCAAGTTTGGAAAAAAGAATAAAATTTGCCGCATGATTGCCATTCCTGTTATGGCCGTGGGAATGTTCTTTTTCCATGGTGTGTCATATCTGAGCGGCAATGTGAAACGGCTGGCGATGCTGCCAATGACATTTTTGTTCTTTGCAGTGTACAGCAGCTTTTCCTTCCCCATTTTTATCTCAAACGATGAGACGGACAATGGTCTGAATCCCATCTCTGAGGAGGCTAAGGATATTGTGTTGGCAGAGCAGGTGGAGATCGATCTGGACGATATCATGCTGCTGGATGAGGAGGAGATGCTGCTGGAAGAGGGCAGTATGCTGCCAGAGGGCGGTGAGTATCTGGAGACGCATGGAGATTTCTATGAATTGTATAGTGCTGCTGAGATTTTGGAAGCTGCACAAGGCAGAGAGCCGCAGACAAGCAGGTCAGAAGTACAGGAAGATGTTGAATTTTCCAGAGATGACTGGAAACTGATCTTGGTAAATAAACAGCATTCCATTCCTGATGACTATGTGGTCAAGCTGGGCAAGATTAAGACCATGAAGGGAACCCAATACTGTGATGAGCGGATCATCGATGATCTTCTTGCTATGCTTCAGGCGGCGGAGGATGATCATGTATCTCTTCAGGTCTGCTCTCCTTACCGTACCACGGCATATCAAGAGATGCTTTTTGATAATCATATCAAGAAGTATATGAAAAAGGGGCTGTCTTACATGGAGGCCTTCCAGCTCTCCAGTGTGGCAGTGACTGTACCGGGAGCCAGCGAGCATCAGATCGGCCTTGCATTAGATATCGTGACGCCCACCCATCAGAATTTGACGGAGAGTTTTGCAGATACCGATGCCGGGAAATGGCTTGCTGAGAAC
>JAFLRN010000014.1 GCA_022511385.1 Acetatifactor sp. | reverse complement strand
AATATACCCGTAAGGCTGTCCGTAGTAGCCGCCTCAATAATACGCTTTTCATAATCACGCTGATCCGTCATATCTCGGAAAAGGCAGAAATATCCTGTTATCGTATCAAAATAATCCCATATTTCCTGTTCTGTGACTATATATGAATACACGCGGCCGTTTCTATTCATTGTGTATTCCTGCGCGGCATAGTGTTTTTTATAGTCAATTTGCGCAACGCCGCTCGGTTTCAGTGCTTTTTCTTTCCATTCTTTGTAATTGAAGTTTTCCTTATCAGTCACCGTGGCTATTTCGTCAAAGGCAGCATTTGTCCGCACTACTTTCCCTTCATTCGACAAAACTATCATCGGAAACGGAATGTTGTCGACAATAATCGTGAGCTCAATACCCAGATTGCTGATTGTTGTAATATCGTGTCCTATGCCGACAGTACCGAAAACATTGCCGAATTTGTTATAAATGGGGGTTTTATATGTAAGAAGCTGCTTCATACCCTCACGTGTTTCAACATTTTCCTCACCTATATAGGTCTTCCCCGTTCTGATTGCTATTTCTTCGGATTCGGCGCATGCAAACTCGCCCTCACCCTCGGCAGGTCTTGGCGCGTCCCAAATATAATAATGATCCTTGCCGGCGATATCTTTCTTATCTTTATGTACAGTCTGTGCAAAAACATCGTTGACAAGCATATGTATGCCATCTTCGCGTTTATACCATAAAAGGTCGGGCATAGTGTTTATCGTTTTATCCAACAGATAGCTAAACGTCCATGCCCTGTGTTGGTCATATAAAATAGAAATAAACCGTTCAAAACGCATCAGGGTAAAATCGTCTGATTCGTCCGCAGGCCATACATCATTTGCCTTATCGGCAAAAACTGCTATATCCGCATAACGACCCATATATACTATATAAACATTTTCTTTTTTATCAAGTTTTTCAACAACTGCGGATTTATCCGTAACAATAAGAACATCGGCATTTTGGGTTTTGCCAATCACTGCTTCCGGTTCTTCATTTGACGGGTAGCACACAATGTCCCCACAAAAATTGACCTTTTGTAATTTTTCCACCAATTCCGTATTAGTCAAATCATAACAAGTATTTAATCTGAGGGTCATCATATGACTTTTTTCACTTCCTTTCAGAAAACACGCAAATTTACAACAAATATCCTATGATAACAATTGTAACAGATATTTATATGCGCCGTCAAGTAATTATTAATAAGGTGCCTGTCATTATAGCGGAAACGAGCGGCAAGCGAGCTGTATGGGTATACCCGCCGCCCGATGCCGTCACTCGCTGTAACCAATTACACAACCCTAAAACTCACTTCACTGTAAACGTAACCTTCCCATTCTTAAACCCAGCCGCCACAACATCCCCCGGCTGAATCTTCTTCATCAGTATCTCCTCCGCCAGCGCATCCTCCACCACGGACTGAATCGCTCTCTTCAAAGGCCTAGCCCCCATCTTTTGATCCGCATACTTCTCCACCAGATGCTCCTTCAAAGCCGCCGTCATAGAAAGCCTGATGTCCATCTGGGCCTCACAACGCTTATACAGATCCGAGGCCAACAGATTGACGATTGCCTTCATATCCTCATTACTCAGCTGGTGGAACACGATTATTTCATCAATACGGTTGATAAATTCCGGCTTAAAGCTTTTCTTGACCTCCTCCATGACGCCGGACTTCATCTTCTCATAGTCCCGCTTAGCGTCACCACCTGTGGCAAAACCCAGATTCTTTGGATCCACGATCCTCTGTGCCCCCGCGTTGGACGTCATGATCAGCACCGTATTTTTAAAGCTTACCTTGCGGCCTTTGGAATCCGTGATATGGCCGTCGTCCAGCACCTGCAGCAAAATATTGAACACATCCGGATGGGCCTTCTCAATCTCGTCGAACAGCACCACAGAATAAGGATTCCGCCGCACCTTCTCGCTGAGCTGGCCTCCCTCCTCAAAACCCACATAGCCGGGAGGTGAGCCAATCATCTTCGAAACCGAATGCCCCTCCATATACTCGGACATATCAACCCGGATGATGGCATCCTCAGAGCCAAACATAGCTTCAGCCAGCGCTTTGGAAAGCTCTGTCTTTCCCACACCGGTGGGACCCAGGAACAGGAAGGAGCCAATAGGCCGTTTGGGATCCTTCAGGCCCACACGTCCTCTGCGCATGGCTTTTGCCACAGCCTTCACTGCCTCTTCCTGGCCGATGACGCGCTTGTGCAGAATGCTCTCCAGCTTTAACAGACGCTCGCTTTCCTTCTGGGCAAGCTTCTGCACCGGAATCTTGGTCCACATTGCCACTACTTCGGCAATCTCGTTCTCGCCCACAGTGTATCGCTTATTGGATTCCTGGCTCTCCAGCCGTTTCACCATACGCTGATATTTTTTCACCAGTTCATCCTGATTCCGTTTGATCTCTGCCGCCTGGGTAAAAGCCTCCATGCGGATGGACCGCTCAATCTGCTGATCCATCTTCTTGATCTGGTCTAAAAGTTCTTTCTGTTTATCCGGCATATCCATGGCACGAAGCCTGGCGCTGGCTGCCGCCTCGTCGATCAGGTCAATAGCTTTATCCGGCAGGTTTCTGTCATTGATATAACGGGCGGCAAGCCTGACTGCAGTATCCACAGCCTCCGGCGTAATGGTTACCTGGTGATGCTCCTCATATCTGCTCTTGATCCCTTCCAGGATACGGATAGCCTCCTCCTCCGTGGGCTCTTCCACATTCACCGGCTGGAAACGACGTTCCAAGGCTGCATCCTTCTCAATGTATTTTCGGTATTCCGCGATGGTGGTAGCCCCGATCATCTGAAGCTCTCCCCTCGCCAGGGACGGTTTTAAGATATTGGAAGCGTCAATGGCTCCCTCCGCCCCTCCGGCTCCGATGAGTGTGTGCAGCTCATCCAGGAACAGGATCACATTGCCATCGTCTACGACTTCCTTGATGACACGCTTAATTCTCTCCTCAAATTCCCCCCTGTACTTGCTGCCGGCCACCATGCCCGACAGATCCAGGGTCAGCACACGCTTATCCTTCACGGTAAAGGGTACCTTTCCCTCCACGATCCTCAGCGCCAGCCCTTCCACCACGGCAGTCTTGCCCACGCCGGGCTCGCCGATTAGGCAGGGATTGTTTTTGGTACGACGGCTCAGAATCTGTACCAGCCGGCGAATCTCATCCTCCCTGCCGATAACAGGGTCCAGTTTTCCTTCCTTTGCCAGAGCAGTCAGATCTCTGCTGTACTGACCGAGCGTGGTTTGTTTCTGGCGTCCAGCAGGCTTCCGGCCAAGATCTTCCTTATACAGATTTCCGTCCTGACCAATGGCGATCAGGGTGTCCACATAAATCTTCTGTATGTTGGCACCAATGGTATTCAAAAGCCGCACGGCCACATTCTCGCCCTCTTTGATCAGCGCCATCAGAAGATGCTCCGTTCCCGTGGCCTTCTGACCAAATCTTGTCGCCTGCCTGTGGGCCTCCTCCAGCACCTTCCGCGCCCTGGGGGAATACCCTTCCCGCTCCCGCAGGCTCACGCCGTTCTCAAAAGCGATCAGCTCCTGTATCATATCCTGAACCTGGGCCACATCCACGCCATTGTCCGTTAAGACCTTGTGTGCCACTCCCCCCGGTTCCTTCAGAAGTCCCACCAGAATATGCTCGGTGCCCACATAGCCCTGCTTCAGGCTTCTGGCGCACCTTAAGGCAAGATTCAGAGCCTCCTGGGCTCTATCTGTAAATTGTGACTGCATTTTGTCCTCCAATCCAAAGCGTACCGATTCGTCTATCAGTGCGCTCACTGATAATCTTCGTAAATTTCCTCAATCAGCTTGTGTATTTCTTCTTTGGAAATATTTTTACAGCTGCTTTCGGCAAGGATGACCTGGAGCTGCTTTTTTAATTCTGCCAAGGTCCGCATCCTGTCGGTGTCCACAGCAATAACTGCTCCCCGCCTGCGGTCCACCTTCACATAGCCTTCCTGTTTCAGAACAGTATACGCCTTGTTCACAGTGTGCATGTTGATGCCGATCAGCTCAGCCAGCTGGCGTACACTGGGAAGGGAATCCCCCTCCCGAAACTGAGAGGTTGCAATTCCCATAATGATTTGATTGCGCAATTGCAGATAGAGCGCCTCGTCACTGTTAAAATCAATCTCTATGATCATACTTCCTCTCATTCTGCCAGGTTAGTGTCCCCACTGCCAGCTGTTATACCTATATTATAACAGACAATCATACCTTGTCAACTGCAAAGGGAGAGGCCACTCTGTTAAGAGTATCCTCTCCCCTGCCACTCTATTCCATTTTTCTGGATTCTTTATTTGTTGTCTTCACCCTCATAATTTAAAAACTCAAACTCAAATTCATCCTCCTCAGTCATAAAATTCTTGGGCTGGGGTCTTGGAGAACCTTGATTCTGAGATGCAGCGGGTTTCTGCTCCTGAGGGGTTCCTGAGGATCCCTGTCCCTGGGGTGCTCCGGAAGGTCTCTGGCCCTGGGGCGCTCCGGAAGGTCTCTGGCCCTGGGGTGCTCCGGAAGGTCTCTGGCCCTGGGGCGTTCCGGAAGGTCTTGCACCTGCCGGACGCTGAGGCGTTCCTTTTTTGTCTGTCTGCACCCGGCTGCTCTGTCCTGCCTGTGCACTTCTTCTGCGAAGTGTCTCATGCTCCACCGCATTAAAGTAAGCGGAATCCATCATATCCCTTATCTTATACACCAGGAAACCTATGGCACCGGCTGCCGCAATCAAGAGAAATACCAGAATAACGATCACAACCTTCTGGGATTTCACTCTTTTTTCAGCATCCTTCTGCTCAGCCATATAATTATTTACTTCCAGAAGAGCATTAATATCATATTCCTGACCACCGGGTATTTTCACATACCATGTTCCGTCATGTTCAACAGTATCATATTCTTTTGATGTCTCAGGCTGTATCGGCGTTTCCGGTGTAACCTCCGGATCTGGTTCCGTTCCGGGATCGTTCTCAGGCTCTGTATAAGGTGTCAGTTCTCCGGATAAGGTCACATAATCCTCACGGATAAATCCGGATACCTCGGTGCTGTCGGAAATAAAGCTGACCTGATACCACACTTTTCCATCGTTATCCAGACTATTGGCTTGTCCATTCACAGTCAGCACCAGTCCGCTCTGGACATTCTTCACAATCTGGCTGTTGGTGGTAGCATTGCTGCGGATTCTTACGTTGTCTCCTCCCTTCACAGTTGCACTGATGGGATTCACCCGGCTCACTGTAGCCTGAGATTGGTTATTGTTGCCCGGCTGTGATGTGTTTGAGGATGTAGGCGGCGTAGTTCCGTCTGTGATCTCCACCAGATCTGACCGAACATAGCCCAACGTATCGGCATCCGTCCATATCTCATACCAAATGTAGCCATCGCTGCCCTGTACCTGGCCCCGAATAGATATGGTCGTATTCTGCGCATAGCTCGTTATCTGCCTTGCACTGGTACTTGCGGAACTCCGTACCTTGGCTCCGTTCGGTGCAGTCACCTTTCCCGTACTCTCTGCATGACTTACAATGGGAAAAATTCCCCAGAACAGCGTCAGGCACAACATGAACGCAACTGCAAGCACAGCCATGTGCAGCATTCGGCACGTCCGTAACTCTTGTAACTCTTTGGTCTTTCTCATATCCTTTCCCCTTTTCTCCTGTTTCTCTATTAGCTTCGCGTAAAGCGCTTCTGTCCTTCCTCACCATGTAGGTCTACACTGAAGCCTTGGAAGTCCCTACGGGATTGCTCCCTCTGCTTCGCCTCCATACTGCGATGCACTTTCATCTCGCATTCCGGACAGAACCGCCCGGAGCGGATATGCTTGTCACAAAGCTCGCAGCGGAGGAACATCTTGGAGTCCTCGGTCACCTCCAGCCGCCCGTCCCGAAGGAGACGGCGTATTGTTTTCTGGGACACCCCTATGGCCTCTTCTATCTGGGCAGCCGTGGCCCCCTTGTGCTCTTCAATGTAAGTCCTGACCTTTCCGTAATCGTCGTATGCCAGCTCACCGCAGTTTTCGCACTGATACTCTCCAACTCCCTTAAACACCATCACTCCGCCACACTTTTCACACACGCGCGGAATGTTGTATGTATCCGGCTGCAACAGTCGCTCCATATCCATATGAACATCACACCTTTCCTATACCTCGTCAATGGCTTTTCCGATATCACGCCTCATATACTTATTCTCGAAGGAAACCCACTGGACTGCCTCATATGCTTTTTTCCTGGCCTCCTTCAGATCGGCTCCTTTCGCCGTCACACCCAGCACCCGTCCGCCGCTTGTGACAATGCGTCCTGCGCTGTCAAACTTGCTTCCCGCGTGGAAGCAATAGTAATCTTCCTGTCCTTCAAATTTTTCCAGTCCCGTAATCTCAAAGCCCTTCTCGTAGGAGACGGGATAGCCTTCGCTGGCCAGCACCACGCAAACGGCGGCGCTGTCTTCAAACTGCAGATCCACCTGATCCAGGCATCCGTCAATGCAGGCATCCACCACATCCATGATATCATTCTTCATCCTGCAAAGTACGACCTGTGTCTCGGGATCTCCGAAACGGGCATTGTACTCCAGCACCTTAGGGCCCTCGGGCGTCAACATCAGACCAAAGAAGATCACGCCCTTAAACTCTCTGCCCTCCGCCGCCATGGCGTCAACAGTGGGTTGATAGATGTATTTCTTACAGAATTCATCCACTTCCGCTGTGTAGAAGGGGCTGGGGGAGAAAGTCCCCATTCCGCCGGTATTCAGACCCTGATCGCCGTCCAGCGCCCGCTTGTGATCCTGGGCGGAGGTCATTGGCTTGATGGTCTTGCCATCCACAAAGGAGAGCACCGATACTTCACGGCCCGTCATAAACTCCTCAATAACCATTTTATTTCCGGCATCGCCAAAATGCTTATCCAGCATGATCTCCTGTACGCCAGCTTTCGCTTCCTCCAGTGTTTTACAGATCAGGACACCTTTGCCCAATGCCAGACCGTCCGCCTTCAGCACGATGGGCATCTTCGCCGTCTCCAGATATGCGAGAGCCTTATCAGGATCATCAAAGGTTTCGTAAGACGCCGTGGGAATCTTGTACTTTTTCATCAGGTCCTTTGAAAAGGCTTTGCTACCCTCCAGAATGGCTGCCTTCTTATCCGGTCCGAACACCCGAAAGCCCGCTGCCTTCAGTTCGTCTACCAGACCGCCCACCAAAGGATCGTCCGGTGCCACAAACACCAGATCCACCGCTTTTTCCTTTGCATAGGCAATGATCTTGTCGAATTCCATAACTCCGATGGATGGCTCGCACTTGGCAATCCGGGCAATGCCCGCATTTCCGGGCACACAATAAAGCTTCTCCACCCGGCTGCTCTTTTTCATGCTGACTGCGATGGCATGCTCTCTTCCGCCTCCGCCTACAATTAATACCTTCATGTTTCCTCTTTCCACTGCCCATCGAAATTCATGGCTCTTGCAATCCGCATATTCCGCCAGGCAGCTCCCGTCAGTTTATCTTATTCCCTATAAGGCTTGGGAAGAACGCTTTACCCTTCCATTCTCCACAACCAGCCTGTTGTTTGCAATATCGTCTATGGCTTGGGGCAACAGGATCCACTCCGCCTGCTCCATGACGCGCCGCTGTAATACCTCCGGGGTATCGTCCTGCAGCACCTCCACTGCCTTCTGGGCAATGATAGGTCCCTCGTCCATGCCCTCGTTCACAAAATGCACCGTTGCACCCGTCACCTTTGCTCCCCGCTCCAGCACCTTCTCATGAACCTTGAGGCCATAATAGCCCACGCCGCAGAAGGAAGGGATAAGGGACGGATGGATGTTGACGATCCGGTTGCTGAATTTCGCCACCATCTCCTCCGGAATCTTCACCAGAAAGCCCGCCAGAACCACCAGATCCGGAGAAAGCTCGCACATTTTCTCCGTAAAGGCTTTGTTAAAGCACTCTCTGTCCGGATAGGCTTTCGGAGTCATGAGGATTCCGGGAATTCCGTGCGCTTCAGCCCTCTCCAGGGCCTTTGCTCCCACATTGTTGCTTATTACCGCGAGCACTTCCGTATTGGTGATCTTTCCGCTGTCAATGGCATCCAGAATGGCCTGCAGATTGGTTCCGCCTCCGGACACACACACTACGATCTTCAGCATACCACAGCTTCCCTTTCTCCCTGCTCAACGCTGCCCACGACCCATGCCTGCTCGCCTGCTGCTTTCAGAATCTCCACTGCTTCTCCAGACTGCTCGGGGCTGACTGCCAGCACCATGCCCAGTCCCATGTTATAGGTGTTGTACATGATTCTTTCTTCAATGCCGCCCTTCTCCTGAAGCAGTTTGAAAATGGGAGGCACGGGATAACTGTCCTTCTTGACCACAGCCTTCCTGCCCTCAGGAAGCATCCTGGGAATATTTTCGTAGAAGCCGCCGCCGGTAATATGGCTTGCGCCCTTGACGGTCACGCCCGCATCCTTCAGCGCCTTCAGCGCCTTCACATAAATTCTCGTGGGGGTGAGCAAAGTCTCGCCCAAGGTAGCGCCCAACTCGTCGTAATAAGTATCCAGGCTGTCCCTTGTCATGTCAAAAACCTTTCTCACCAGGGAAAAGCCGTTGGAATGCACGCCGGAGGAGCCGATGCCCACCAGAACGTCTCCCGCCGCAATGCTCTCTCCTGTGATCAGATCCTTTTCATCCGCCACGCCCACGGCAAAGCCTGCCAGGTCGTACTCATCCTCGGGCATCAGTCCGGGATGCTCCGCAGTCTCACCGCCGATCAGAGCGGCTCCGGCCTGCTTACAGCCCTCGGCAACGCCCTTTACAATGGCCTCGATCTTTTCGGGGTAATTCTTTCCGCATGCTATGTAATCCAGGAAAAACAGGGGCTCGCCACCTGCACATGCCACGTCGTTCACGCACATGGCCACACAGTCGATGCCCACAGTATCGTGCTTATCCAGCAAAAATGCCAGTTTGATCTTGGTACCCACGCCGTCCGTTCCGGACAGTAGAATAGGGTTTTCCATGTCCTTGATGGCTGACAGGGAAAAGGCTCCTGAGAAACCTCCTAAGCCCCCCAGCACCTCCGGGCGCATAGTGCCTTTCACATGCTTCTTGATCAGGTCCACTGATCTGTAGCCTGCCTCAATGTCAACTCCGGCTTTCTTATAATCCATCTTTGTATCCATACCCTTCCGATCCGGATTCCCAGTAGATACAGGCCCGAATCTCAATCTTATAATGGTTTCTCTGAGACTGTATTCCGTGATATGTACTGCTTCACCTGCCACATTGTCCCCGGCTGCTTTCGCTGCCGGACTTACTTCTTCATGCCTTCCAGGTATGCTTTGTAGCCCTGTTCCTTCAGCTTTGCGTCCTTAGCGACGACCTGGTCTTTTAATTTTACACTGTAATCCTTTAATTTTGCCAGCAGTTCAGGATCAGAGGTAGCCAGTATCTTTGCCGCCAGCAGTCCTGCGTTGGCGCCGCCGTTGATGGCCACGGTGGCTACAGGAATGCCTGATGGCATCTGCACGATGGAGTACAGGGAGTCCCTGCCACCCAGGGATGTGGTGTGCATGGGGATGCCTATTACCGGCATGGGAAAGATGGCTGCGCACATGCCGGGCAGATGGGCTGCCATGCCTGCGCCGGCGATAATGACCTTGAAGCCTTTTTCTTCTGCTGTCTTTGCATACTCAAAGAAGACGTCCGGCTCCCGGTGGGCGCTAATGATGGTCATCTCGTATGGGATGCCCAGTTCCTCAAGAATGTCGGCTGCTTTTGCCATGATGGGCATATCGGAGTCGCTGCCCATTACTATGCCTACTTTTGCCATGATGTCCTCCTTCATATCCTTATACTTTATAGTTTACTAGAATTCATGTCTGTGCGCAAGTCCAAATTGCTAAATATTGTATTATTCTCCAACATTATTGCTAAATATTGTATCATTATTGTATCATTGATCAAACGCTTCGTTTAAAGATTCCGTACCGGGAAGAATGAAGCGGCCCTCCTGTATGATCACAATCCTGCTGCCGTCCTTTCGTACAGCCGTGAGCTCGCCCAATTCGTCGTAAGGGACGGTAATGTCTGTGTGGCAGTTGTAGTATGCCTCCAGAGGCTTGTCTTTGCGGAGGGCGGAAACGGCGTTCTCGCGGGCTACAATTTCCTTGCCGTCAGGGTTATAGGTTTTCGCATCCTCCTCGTGGGAATAGCAGGTGTCGCCCACCGCGAAGTGGGGGCCCATCTTCTCTGCAATGAGGATGGGGAACTTGGATTCCACGCCCAGGCGCTTCGCGGCCACATAGGCGGTGGTGTTGGTGCCGATGGCAAACTCGCCCATGGGCAGGGTGTCATGGCGGTGAAGTATATTCTCCCGGATGAATCTCCGGCCTTCTTCAGGATCACCATAGTTGGCACAGCTGTAATCGCTGATCATGCCGTCTTTGAAGGTCACGGAGAGATCACGGTATTCCAGGCCATTCAGATAGACCTTTGTCACATGGAGTACGCCGTTTGTTCCCTCCAGAACCGGGGAGGTAAATACCTCACCCACGGGGATGTTCACATCCGCTACGCAGTTTTCAAAGATGGTCTGCTTTGTGGAATCGGTAAGCTTCCACAAGTTCACCCGCAGATTTGTTTTATTTGCACCCATGCCTTTGATCTCACAGTAATCCGCGGTGTCCAGCGCATCGATAAGCTTCTGCTGTACATCCCGATAGAGCGTATAATCCAGGGTGTTGATCCGGATGGTCTCCCAGAACAGCTCCTGAAATACGGGGCCGATCTCGGGGATGGGAAATGCAATGATGGTATAGCTGGTCTCTTCCTCAGGGATATACTCGTTCTCAATTTCTCCTGCCCGGGAGGAAAGCTCCACCTGAAGCTTGTTCTGGTCCTCACTAAGCTGCAGGGCTTCCGGCTTCATCATGGGCTCAAATGCTTTTTCCCCGAATATCTCCAGCACGGCAGGCCCCGCATACTCCTTTGCCTCTTCTTTATACCTTTCATAGGCAGCACGCAGCGCTTCCAGTCTACGGTTTACGTAATTTCTATCCAGCCATAGCGCCTTATCGTCCCGGTGATCGTAGTCAAACTGTCTGTTGGGGCGTGCGTTGGAAAAACAACCGTAGCATCCTCTAAAAATAACGGGCTGCAGCCCAAGCTTTTCCAAATTTACCACAGCACGTCGGATCATTCTTTCGAAGCCCAGCTGATAGCTGACTACCACGCGGTCCTTCTTTGACAGATCTTTATTCATGATCTCAAAGCCTTTACGGAAGCCCTCGGTATAGGTATCCGCCATGGTGGCGATGGTCTCCTCGTCCAGTCCTGCCAGAAACCGTGCTGTCTCCAGCTCGTTTTCGGTGATATACTCGCCGTAGGCATACAGATACCGGGGATCGCTCAGGTCACTGTTTTTCAGTATCTGCAGGGCCAGGCTGTCCTCAGGACACACCATCTCCCTGACCTCCTGGAGCGCATTCTCCTCCGCATAATCACAGACCATCCAGTAAATGATCTGGCGGATGGTCTCCCTGTCCGGAAGCGTTTGATCCTCCTGCCACTGGTAGGTGAAGGCAGCGTAAACCTCGATAAAAAGCTCCATATGCACCAGCAGCCTCTCCGCCAGTCTGTCGTAGACACTGTATACCTGGTTGAATATCCTGGCGCTTAAGCTGGACAGCAGGGGGCCAAGCTCCTCTCCCAGCTCCTTCACCGCATATGTGGGATTACAGTAGCTCTTCTCATAGTTCTCCGGCAGGATTTCCGCATACAATTCACGGTTCCTCCTGCCTAATTCCTCCAGGGAAGCATCTCTGTCGCCGCCCTGCACCAAAAAACCTATCGTCTCCTGCAGCAATATCAGGCGCTCCGCCACGGAGGTGAAATATTTTTCAAAGGCAGGCACGCCGAAATGCTCCTCCGGGATCTGCCGGATCCGCTCCCATGCAAGGCTGAAGCGCTCGTCATGCGCAGTCTTAGCAATCTTATTTTTATTCATATTATCTGTTTTTTCCATGTCTTTCCTTTCATGCAACTATTTCACACATCTATCTCTCACGGCTATTTTTCGCAGCAATTTCTCATAGCAATTTCTCACAGCTATTTCTTACAGCAATTTCGCACAGCTATTTAGCATGGGCATCGACCAATCAAGTCAATCCTTAAAACATTGAAGTTTTTCTACAAGTTGCGGCGGAGTTTCGAATCTACAGCTTTGCTCCCGCATACAGAATCAGGCTCACACTCCCCAGGGCCGCCAGATTCAACAGAATTCCCAGCATCGGAAAAAGCCTGTAGTAGTCCTTTTCTGTGATCGTTGCCATTCCGAGACTGAGTCCAACCATGGAAAACAGCGTGGCCAGAAGACTTGTAAAGCCATAGTTCACTGCCACATCCCCGGCGCTTAAGTATGACTGAAACACCACGACTATCAATGCAGCCAAACTGATGACACCTAAGATAGTAGCCATGATAGCCCGCTTAGAATGTTTTTTGTTGGTAAATATATAGCCCTTTTTTTTCTTCATAAAAACTCTAAAGGGCACTTCCCTGAACTACGCCGGAAAATGCCCGATAATGTCTCCTTGCTTAAAATAGTATTTTCGATTTGCCCGCAATCAGCTTGGCTCCTGTGATGATCAGCAGAATTCCCGTCACGATTCCCGTCACGAGTGCGATCACACCCACGGCAATATTGGCAGCTCCGGCGCCTTTCATTACCTTGTAAACTCTCTGTTCCATAGCATTGCTCCCTTCCTGTCTCTTTTCGTCCGTCATTGGTATATCACAAGCATAGCTTGTGATCGACATTCGCCGCTCGCCGAATGAGCAAGCTCATTCTTCTCGCTAACGCTCATTGTGTCACTTTTTTCATGCCCCATATTTCTCATAGTATTTGTCAATCTCCGCTTTCAGCTTGTCATCGATGTATACCTGACCCTTGTAAGGCTTATTGTACAAATGCTCGATCACCTCGCCCATTGTCACGATAGCGTTAGCGTCAAAGCCGTATTTCTCCTTGATTTCATCCAAGGCACTCAACTTTCCGTCCAGACCTTTCTCCATGCGGTTCAAGGACACCATCAACCCTTTGATCTCTACGTCCGCCTGGGATTTCAGGATGGGGTATGTCTCCTCGATGGACTTGCCGGAGGTGGTTACATCCTCAATGATCACCACTCTGTCGCCATTCTTTAAGCTGCTGCCCAACAGGATTCCCACATCGCCGTGATCCTTCACCTCCTTGCGGTTGGAGCAGTAGCGGATTTCCTTTCCATAGAGCTCGCTGTAGGCAATGGCTGCTGTGACACATAGGGGAATGCCCTTATAGGCCGGCCCAAACAGCACATCAAAGTCATCTCCGTAATTGTCATGGATGGCTTTTGCGTAGTATTCTCCCAGTCTCTTAAGCTGCGCGCCTGTCACGTATGCTCCAGCATTCATGAAAAAGGGGGATTTTCTTCCGCTCTTTAGGGTGAACTCGCCAAATTTTAATACCTGGCTGTCCACCATGAACTCGATAAATTCCTGCTTGTACTGTTCCATTTTGTATTAAAACCTCCTGTTTTTGGGGCTTTGCGCCCGTGCGGTTATCTCTCAAAATGCTTTACTACACACTTGCTACACACTTTTTGCGTGGGGTTACACACTTTGCATGTTACCTTTACGCACTCCGTACATATCCTTTATACATCATGCCGAGCTTTGGATCACACACATCTTTCCATCAGCTTCATTGCCTCGAAAAGTGTATCCTCTGTCACGTGACAATACAAATCCATTGTCAGCTGCAGGGAGCCATGGCCCAGAATCTTCTGCAGGCTCTTTGGCGGCATCCCGTTCTCGATGGCTCTTGTTGCAAAGGTGTGCCGGAAGCAGTGCGGAGAAAACCGCTCAAAGTCTGGATGTTTCTCCCGAATGCGCTTGATCACCAGATCCATGCATTCCTGCACAATAAATTGTTGTGTAGGTCGGTTGTTCTTGGTAACAAATACCAAGTCCTTGTACTCGTTTTGTGCTTCAGCAGCGTGCTTCAGCCAAACCTTCTGTCTCGACAGCCGCTGCCGTTTCAGAGCCTCTGTTGCTCTGGATGTCAATGGAATGGTCCGTTTGCCGTTGACCGTTTTAGTATCATGCCACTCAAAAACATATTTGCCGCCACTACAAAAATAACACAAGGAATGTCTGACATACAGTACTTTCTTGTTAAAATCAATGTCAGACCATTGAAGCCCCATCAACTCACCAATACGCATCCCGGTTTCCAATGCCAGCACAAACAGATTGTAATAAAATGCATCTGCGGCTTCACTTAAAAACAACTCTGTTTCACTTACCGTCAATACCCGGCGCTCCATCTTTTCCTCTTTAGAGATTACCGTATTTATCTGCTTTGCAGCGTTCTTGATAAGTAAATCAGAGTCCATGGCCTTGTCCAGCATATCGACCAGAACCTTTTTGGAATTCCTGCGCTCATTGTCCGTATCTAAGTCATTGATTGCCTGCTGCATGATAATCAGATTTAAAGATGTCAGCTTCCTCCACCCAAGAGCCTTTTGTATCCTGCGGTAATGCCGCCCATAGGTTTCCCTTGTGGATGCTCTGCAATTCTTCTTACAGGTGTCCATCCAGATCTGATACCACTCGTCCAGCGTGACTTCTCTAGAAACGACATTGAGGGCTTTTTCATCTTCATACTGCTCGTTTCTTAGCTTCTGTCTTACCTCGTTTAATGTTTTTGCGTAGATCGTCTGTTTCTTGCCAAAACGATTGACGAACCTTCCTTGGTAAAGGCCATCCTTTCTCTGTGTGATGCCTCTACCCAATTCCTTGCCATTAAGGGCTTTACCCATCTGTGCCTCCTTCCTATGTGTAGCACAGAAAGGATTCCAAATACCCTTTTCATACTACCATGAAACTTTGAAAAATACAATCACATTTGGAAAATGTGTGGGCATTTTTGCCACCTGTGATGGTATGTCCTTCAATGGGATCCTCCGCCAGAATCGTCATAGGATCCGGTTCAGCAGCCACTGATCCAGCTTTGCCTTATGTGCATACAGGCGGTTTCCGATTCTTACAGTAAAGCCATTGGCAGGATCGCTTAGGAGTTCTCTAGCCTTAGTCTGGCCGATTCCGAGGTATGTGCACAGTTCTTTTACACTTAGTAATGCTTTTGTTTCTGTTGTGTTTTTCTTCATGGGGAAATGCCTCCCTTCCAGATTTCTGTCAGGAAGGAAAAATGCACCAAAAAGCACCGTCAAAGAAATCATTCTCATAAAAAAACAGACACTGGATGTCCAGCGCCTGTATTTTGAGGCTTTCAACTTTCTGATTAATATTGAAATAAATTAAAAGCTATTTTTCCTAAATCGGTGATTTCGCTTTTTGCTGATACTGCCATCTCATAAATGTTATTAATCACTGTTTTTTAAGGATCATCCCCTCAACATATTCCTCAGTAAAATAAGGTCATTCAGCCAGCCCATCACGGATATACCCTTCATTCATGATATCGTTCTTTTAGATACCTTTATTAGTCTCCACATTTTTTTCGATTTCTTCTAGTTTTCTATAGTCTACTTTTCCGAAAGATGTCATAGGAAATTCGGACACTGACCTATATATCGCAGGCCATGAACTTTCTGGCAGTTTTTCACAACATACACTTTTCAAGTCATTAATTGTTTGTCCCAAGAGCGTTTCATCATTTAGAATAATATATGCAACTGACAGATACCCACCGCTCTCTTGTTCCTTCCCCACTACTACACATTTGTTAACATTATCATGTGTGCAAATTACTTCCTCAATCTGCATCGGATATACTCTATATATTATCCCATCATTTCCAATCGTCCAGTATATCCTCTTTATTCTACCACTAATAATAAAATGCCCTTCTTCGGTAACATATCCCAAATCGCCGGTATGCAGCCAACGTACCCCATCATCCTCTATCCATACCGTTTCTGCAGTTTCTATAGGATTTTGATAATACTCCAACATTAGCGAAGGCCCCGATAAGCATATTTCGCCTTCCTGACCATACATTAATTCTTTTTTAGTATCTATATCTATAATTTTTATATTATTTTTAGCAAATGGGACCATAAAATCCGTTTTATGAGTTTGTGTACAAAAGGAGCCCGCCGTCTCTGTCATTCCGTAGCCATTGAGCAATTTGTATTTTGCACCACGAGAAAATAAAAAATTGTTTATTTGTGTTTCCCAATCTTTATTTACAGTATCCCCACCATATGCAATAGTTTTTAGAAAAGATAAATTCATTTTCTTAATTTTACTGTTCCGAGTCATATAATCAATATGGGATGCGCCTCCAGTAAAATGGTTGGGCTTATACTTCTTTATCCACTTGGCGAATTTCTGCGGACTTGGATCTGGTACCAGAATCAATTCCACACCAACACATAATGGCATATGAATTCCAACATATACTCCATATGCATAAAATGGTGGCAAAATATCTAAAAATGTTTCACCTTTTTCAAAGTTCAACAAATTTCCTGTGTTAATGTAATTTGAAGCCAATGCATTACCAGCCTGATTAGACAGTAGTACGCCTTTTGCCACTCCACTAGTCCCACTGGTATATTCAATTACCGCTGGGATATCAGACTGACTGACTCTATTTATTACTATGTCTTTATTTCCTTTTAACAAAAATTCTTTCCACAACATAACTTTTTCATTATCTGTATTAGTGCCTTTGTGTCTTAATTTGAGAAGTGCTTTTAAAATAAATGGCATAGACTCCTGTAAAGATACGGAAATAATTTGCTTGATGTCAGTATCCATAGATGCACTAATTATTTTATCAAGCACCATATCTACCGTAATGACTATTTTACTTTTAGTGTCAGCAATTTGTTCGTGTATAGTGGTCTCTGTTGCATTCAAGACAATAAAATTACAGGTTGCCCCTATTTTGTTCGCTGCATATAGGCAATATACTGCCTCTGGTATTGTGAGCATACATATGCTTATAATATCACCTTTTGCAGCTCCCAATTCAATCAGTGCCTTGGCACAAATGTCGATTTTCTCGTGTAACTGCTTATGAGTTATTCTTTTACCAAAATAATTTAAGGCAAAAGCATCCAGCCTATCAAAATTGCATGCAGACATATAGTCATACATACTACTTTCTGGTATCTGAGCAGAAATCTCCTTTGAACTATAATATTGAAACCATGGCTTATCAATGGATGGATAACCTGTCAATTTTGACTCGTTTTTCTTTTCATTCGGCTGCATAGCACTCATTCCTCCTACATAGACTTTAAAACAGTATAAAACATTTTCGCAAATTACGCAAGTGCGTATACGCGTCTGCGGAACAAAATATAGAATATTCTGGAGGTGAAACCAAATGAGTGTTAAAGATACTGTGGCAGAGAGATTTCAGAATCTGTGTCAGGAAAGAAAAATTAGAATAAATGAATTGGCTAATCTCTCAGGGGTGACTCCCTCCACTGCATACAGCATGATGGATCCTCACCGCCGAGATGTTTCCATTGTAACTATTAAAAAATTTTGTGATGGTCTTGAAATTACTCTTGGGGAATTTTTTTCTTCGCCGGAATTTGATGCTTTGGAACAGGAGATCAAATGAGACTAACCTAATCGATGATATAATGATTACATTTTTACAAAATTGTATTATTATCTTGATTATGTGTAGATTCCAAATTATTATATTTGTTATCCGTGATAAAACACTAAAAAATATGCTCCTCCTAAGTGACATCTTTTATTATAACATTTGTCTACATAGAAGGATGCATACCTTTTCAACAGCCTCTTTTTTAATATTAATTATTTAAACTCATGCTCTTCAACAATATGTAGCATTTTATATATTCATAATATATTCAATGTAATATTTAACTAGTAGTGCCGATACATTTGCACAATATTCTTGAAATTCATCACCTTTGCTAATATCCGCAACATCTGTAACCGCTTTAATGCAAAAAAATTGTGGTGATAAATTATTGTGAAATGCGGCATAATACATGCCATAAGTCTCCATATCTATTCCAGAATATTTTCTATTCTGACTTTTAATAAAATTTGTAGTAAAATTTTCGCTTTTAATGACTGCTGCTCCAGTTGCCATTGCTCCAAAATGTATTTTATTTGATTCTTTTAGTTGTTTCTTTGCGATTTCTAATAAACTACCATTTTCTTCAATTATGGCAATTTCTTTTACATCTTCCTTAATTTTCGCCAGCAACTCATCCGTATACTCTCGCTCTAATAATGTTTTTAAATCTTGTGAAATTCTAATATAATCTGGTGCAGGTACAAGCTTAACTTTGCGTCTTTCTTCTTCTAAACTTCCACTCCCATAATCCCATGCTTGATCTCCAACAATTACATCTCCCAAATCAACAGCACCTTTTCGTCCTGCACAAATACCTGACATAACAACACATTTAGGATTAAAATGTTCAATTACCTTACTTGTTATCGCTGTAGCTGGCACCATGCCCATTCCTTCTTGCCTAATTAACACCAGCCTAATACGTTCTCCTGCACTATCTTCCATGTTTTTTGTATAATAATTTAAATCGCAGACTTTATCCCCTTTTTCCCACCCCCATTTTTTAAAAGCCTTAAATTCTACATCTACTGCCGTTAAAATAACAATATCACAACTAAAGTTTTCAAACTGATTTATTCTAGATTGTAGTGCATTATTCCACTTGCCTACTAAATCATAAGAAATCACACTAATTGGATACTTTTTTAATTGCTCATCAATTTCATCTGATAAATATCCTGAAATTACTATAACTTCTTTAGGACGATGAAAATCTATATGGACACTTTCAAAAATATATTTTATAAATTCTAAACCATATTCAATGTCTTCTTCTTGTTTATTTCTTTTAGGAATTTTTAAATCTACAATGAGTACATCATATTTCATGTTCTTAATCTGTTTTTTTGCATCTTGCATACATAAAAATACATTTCCTTGATGTCCACTTGATTGAAGAATATCCAAAATTTCTTGTGCCTTAATTGTATCATTTTCCAGAACAAGTGCCCTCATTAATGTTTCCTCCAATTTTATCAATAAAGTACATTAAATTTCTCTTCCAATCACTACTTACATTCGAATAGTGAACAGCACCTAAATAATTAGTAAATCTTTTGCTCATAAAACTGTGTAATTGATCTAAATACTTAATTGTTGATAAATTTAAACTAATATTTGGGCTTCTATAATTATAATGTTGATTATCAAATATATGTTGATCTATTTCTTCTGCACTTGTTGTCATATCACTAAAATTTACATATTGTGTTATTAATACTACCGGTGTATCAATATTATAGCACTTCATACAATTCATAATTGTGATGCCTGAATATTTGTTCAAATTTAATATGCTTCTTTCTGAGCATGGTAATTCCATATCTAACAATATCATATCAAATTTTTTTTTTTCAGGATATCTTTGGCTTCCTTTTCAGCTACAGCATGCTTAAAATTAATATTATTATGTCTTAGAAAATATTGTAAGTTTTTAGTTTTTTCAACCCCATCCTCAATAATTAAAAATTCCATATTATTCCCTTTCCAAATCAAATTGAATTTGTGCTTTAAATATATTGTTAACAATTGCGACATTTATCATAGCATTATAATAATTGTTCTTCATCATGCTTTTAATACTTTGATATCCTTGCCCTTTACCTTCAATCACTCCAAAATCATTAACAACATTTTCATTGCTCGTCAAATTATTAACATTATTTACCTTTGATACTAAGCAATCATTTTCTTTTTCTAGAACAACACGATTACTAGTTTCTAGTGAAAAATGGCCTCGTTTATCTAAACAAAACACGAATTTTGCCTCAGCATCACACAAATTTGCTGCGTAACCTGAATGTAACTGAACATTACGTATTAGATTCTTTAATATCATATCAATATCGCGTATAACTTTTAATTTAATTTTTGTTTCCGTATCTTTATTATTTGAATATAGAAATTCAAAATCTGAATAAATTTGCGCTTGTTCATCTAAATAGGTACCAAAATCACATTCTCTCTCACCATTCGAAAATAAATTGAACCATGCTACTATTTTGTAGATTAATTCCTCCATTTCCTTTTCTAAATTGTGCACACTAGCATACATCTTTTTATCATCTATAATTATTTGCAAACTATTAATATACTCCTTTTGTATATTTAATAGCCTATTTTTTACTCTCTCCCTAAGTATATACAGTCTATCAATTAATATATTGTCTAAAATCTCTTTAATTGAATTTATAAACCGGGTTTCATTGCTAATATCTTCAATTCGTTGTATATACCTTTTTAGTTCATCAATAGTTACATACATTGAAGTATACTCGCGATCTTTTTCCTTATGCGTAAAAAATATTAATTCCTTTTTTGCTAAACTAATTTTTTCAAATAAATTAATACAGCATTCTTGTAATCTAAGATAAACAGTTTCTTTTTCTGTTAGTGGAAGTTTCTTGATATAGGGGTGTTCAGCTAAAATATTTTCTTTTTCTTGAACACTACATAAAGGAAAAAATAAATCAAACTTTTTTAACAACTGCACAAACTCTGTGTCCAATATACTATGTCTTACCCGGCTTCCCATCTGCTCATTTACTTGTCTAACATACTCCTTTTTACATTGAGCAAAAACCTCTTTAAACAAAGAGATTTTATTTTCGCTCTCTAAAATTTGATGCATACTCAATCCACATAAACCATCATAAGAACTCATGATATTTTCATCATTTTCCAATAAAATTTCATCGGCTATGATTTTATCCGTTATCCACTCTTTTTTTCCATAAAGCTTAATTATATCTGAATAATCTTTATCTAATTCTAGTTTGGCTAACCACTCTTTATATAATGCTCTGGGGTTATACTTTATAATATTATTTAACAATAATATTTTTTCAGCCAGTTCTTCTTCATCATACAAATCACAAGGACTTTCATTTAGTATCCTATTGCAACATCCTTCCCAGAACATAAGAATATTGGGCGTTGGTTGACGGTCTATTATTGCTATATCAGAAGGTTTTGTAATCTGATACTTTTTTAATATGCTCTCAAAACTATCCACCATTGCTTGATCAAATACATTTTTTTCCTCCCTTTTTTTCCTTCTTATATCTAAAAAAATAAAATAATCAATCTCTTCTAACATATTCAACCGAACTGCATTACTTAATCTACTTTCCAATTTCTCTATATCCATTTTCAAAACAAGAAAAGTGCTTTTTATGTAAACCTCCACAAATAAATGAACAGCTTCCATATAACGTTCTTGATCAATGAAGCATTGAAATTTATTTACTACACTTTCTTCATAAATTAGCTTATTCAAATTTGAAATCTTATTTTCCCATTTAATACAAAGATCTTCATTTACTTCGATGGCATTAAATCTCTTTGTCATATCATCTATTTCATATACATTTTTATAAGGTTCATGTCTATATGCATAATTCCACTCACAAGTATATAATTCCTCCCAATTTTTTTTCAACTCATCTATATATTTATCTTTATCGTGTTGTATGCACACAGCTTCTTCATTAAAAAAATATCTATCATAAAGCTTTATATAAAAGCTCCACTTTGATTTTTCATTTCTTGGCTCCATTGTATTTTCGACAATACCGAGTAATTCATAATATGATGAAAACATACTTAATGCTCTACTATATCGATCACAATAATCAATATAAGTAAAAGCATAATCAGAATCATCTTCTTTTATATAACATTTTATCAAAACATCCGATAGTTTATGTAAAGGACTATCTTCTTTCAGTAAGACTTTTTTCCTCTCTGTTAAAACTAGACATTTTATATATATATCCAATACTTCAAAATGGTTTCCATATTTCATTAATTCATATTCACACTTCTTTAAGCAATCTCTATAATTTGATTTACAAAATTCTTTTTTTATAATGTGATATGTATTACCACGTCCATATTCTTCTGGACAAAATAAATTTTTATATGTTTTTAATAATTTCTTTGCATTTTCATTATTTTCTACTGTATTTAAGCAAATGATTAATCTTTTAAATAATAACCATGAATCAATAAACGACAAATGATATAGCATAATTCCCAAAGATTTTTTCATATCATCACTAAGAACTTTATGTGTCTCAAATCCCATAAATTGAACATAATAGCCATATGCCATATACTCCAATTTATCACTATGACTGTAACCTTCTATGTTCTCTAAATAAAACAATTCATAATCTCTTGATCTTGTTCGCAAATTAACCTTACGCTTACACATACGAATATGATTTCTTAACAAATCATTTTCACACGAATCGCGAATCTCTAAATAATAACTAACATATTTTTTATAATCCCATTCATTATATAATAAAAGTTTTGATTCTATTAACCAAAAACTCAACCCAAATTTTTGCTCAATTTCTGAAAGAATATAATCAGCCTCCTCTCTAAGACCATTCAAAAAGGCGTGCTCAAACTTATTTTTTAAATGTAAATAATCCAACACATATTTTTTATTTACCTCAAAAAAAGCTTGCATAAAACGTAGGTCTTTATAAAAGTAATCTCTTGAAAATATATTATTGTTAATTAGCAATATAGGAAATGCTGATTCATTAATTAAGTCATTGACATTTGATATCTGAAACGGTATTTTTAAGGTACTTCCAAATAGTTTTGACGAACTCATAACTAAAATACAATTTACATAATCTTTATATTTACCACTTTTTTTAATCGTTTCAACATTTTCATTTAGATTTTTATTAGCTCTATATATTTTCATAATAGCATTACCATAACTGTATTTAGCCATTACTTCATCCCCTTTATCGTATATGTTGTATAATGTTTTGCATCAATTATATAATTATATTATACTATAATTATCAAACAATTGTAAATATTATTATGCAACTTTATAAAATTGTATAAAACATTATTAATATGCTACAGAGCTCAATCACTCTCTTTTCTCTTTTTCGCATTTACCAATGGTGACAATGTACTTACATATTTTACTGTTTTATCTGGAAAGTCTCACATACTTACCTGCTTCCAACATGGTAATCTTGGAGACTGCCAGTGTCAAGGCTGGAAAGAGTACCTTGACACTGGCAGCCTCCAAGATTAGGACATAATCAAGCAGCTAAGTATAAGCATGTTGCCACCAACCAATATTTTGAGCGAACTCCTTCATAACGAATAAATCTTCTACCATTTGACACAAAATGGCTGCAACGCTAATTAACTGTCACTTTCCTGTACTCTCCTCTTTGCATTCTTAATTTTTAGTGTCACATGTCTGTCCTTACCGCTTATCATGTGTCACTTACACTTCCTACTGTATCACTTAATCGCTCTTACCTTGCTTCACAGTCACATATGCTGGATCACATAAACTCACAATCTATCACATTCCTCGTCGCAAGCATAGGTCATAGCACCCCAGAGGGGCCCTATGACCGCTTGTTGGGCTTCACCCAAACCCTTCCGCTTCGCGAAACAAGCTGCACAAACCTAAGCCAAACACACATAAAAATTGCCCACATGATCGCACATCCGCAACCACACGGGCAATTCCTCATCATTACGGGTATCTGGCATATCCTCTCTCCAAGCTACTACACACTTTACTACACACTTTTTTCATCAAACTACGTTATTTTACGGTAAATTACGATACCTACCCATCCATCAAA
Organism: Acetatifactor sp.; assembly: GCA_022511385.1. Taxonomy (GTDB): domain Bacteria; phylum Bacillota; class Clostridia; order Lachnospirales; family Lachnospiraceae; genus Acetatifactor. The sequence goes on along the minus strand of JAFLRN010000014.1, from coordinate 30,605 downwards.
AAATGCCCTCAAACGCCGTAGAATCCATCATTTGAGAGCATTCCAAGGTCTTTCACAAAACAGCCGCATGCGGACTCGATAAATTCCTGCTTGTACTGTTCCATTTTATCTTAAAACCTCCTATGTCTCCTTCCTATGTGCAGCACAGAAAGGATTCCAATTGCCTTTTTCATACTACCATGAAACGCTGAAAAATACAATCAGATTTAAAATGTCCCACCTCTCCCCTTTAGCACTCGTCCAGAGTCGAGAGAAAAACATATGTATCAGACATCTGTAATGAGTCCATAAAAGCACTCTGCCACATCCACATCTATTCCAAACATCATCTCCAGAAGCTCCACAGCAATCTCTTTATCAATCCTGTGCATAAAAAGGCCTACTGCGCCGAATCCGGCAGTATATCCTCAAATTCCATAAGCTTCAAATGAACCGCTGACTCACTTCCTTCCGCAACATTTCTTATACTTCTTCCCTGAACCACAAGGGCAGGGATCATTCGGATAAATTTTCTTCGGTTTCACCGCCGAAAGCCGCGGTATCCGTCCGCCATATAAGCTTCTACTTCTGCTGCGCTCCTCATCCTTCAGTCCATAAAAGAAATCTGCCCGCTCCTTGTTACCAAGCGTGTTATATTCGTCTCCAAGCTCGCTATAAAGATCTTCCTTATCTCTAAAATCCGCACCTGATTTTACTTTTTGATACAGTTCCTCCAGGGTCGGTTCAAATCTTTCCTCATCATATTCTTGCAGCTGTCTGAAGTACCCGATCCATGCCCATCCCCACAGCGGATCCTCCTGCAGATATTCCTCATAAAGCTGAAAGCATTTCTCTATGTTTCCCATATCTGCATATGCATCCGCTATATCTCTTTTCGCATTTTCATGAAACAGATTGTCGTGGCCGTGCCACTGGATTTGAAGAATCTGTTCATTAACCCTGATTTCATCTTCATACAGGTGCGCATTATGGAGGGCCATAACGGTATCATTTGCCCAATTCCCAATCTGCCAGTCAATGGTCTCTACCCCGAGTCTGTCAGACATATTATTCTCACGTGCCATGATCTTCACAAGATGATCCCACGCAGCAAGAAGCTTCCTTGCGCTATCCTTGGAATAATCTCTTATATCAGGCATCGCATCCAGAAATTCTGATTCAAGGGCATCAGCCTCATCCTTTGTGATTCCCATCCCTATCTTCCTCCATATTTATCTATTCTTTTGGGGAACGCTGAGCCTTTCTTTCTTCCATCTCCTTTAATACGACTTTTGCGCCCTCATTATAAAAATCCAATTGTTCCTGTAGTGTCATATCTTTTGTAAGCTCATAATGATATTCTCTTATTTTGTGAATATCTTCAATGGTAAAATCCGGGCTAATATCGGGCTTTGTAACCATCATCATTCCTCGCTTTCCAATAGCACGGAAGGATTCCATATCTCAATTGATTATGTTAATCTGAAGGGCATCATTTGTTTTTTCCAGTTCTTTTGACATCTCTATTATATACTAATATTTTTAGTTTATCAAGTAAACTTATTCCGTCACCAACCCTCACAATCACCCCAACCTCGCCAGAACAGACCAAAACGCATAAAAAATTGCCCATATAATTGCACATCCGCAACCACACGGGCAACTCATCATTACGGGTATCTGGCCGATCCTCTCTCCAATCTACTGCACACTTTACTACACACTTTTTTCATCAAACCATGTTATTGGGGACAATTTTTGAAAGTTGTTTATCATGAAGCATGCAAAAGCTTAGCATTGCGGATAAAAGGCCGGAAACTTAAGAGATCATATCGATTGACAGGTGTACCTCCCCTGTCTATAATTTTGTTATGAATGCATCTTACACATACAGGAGGTCCGACGGAAATGAAACCAGGATTCCTATTGAATTTCCACGACAGATCCCAAAACCCGCTCTTTGAATCCCATGACCCTTCCATGATGTGGGACGAAAGCAGCGGTTTTTACTATTCCTACAGCACGGATTCGGCGATTACCTCGCCTTATCGTCAGGGCATTCCCATTCGAAGGAGCCGGGATCTTGTAAACTTTACCTTCGTCGGCTACGGACTGTCAGACGCAGCTGTGGCCCAGGGCAGGGACAACGGGGATTATCCGCCCACTTTCGGCTTCTGGGCTCCCTTTGTGGAACGCCGGGGAGATGAATACAGGATGTATTATTCCGCCACCAAAGCTTTCGGAAGCTCCGAGTCCCGCATCTGGTTGGCAGTCTCAAAAAGCCCGGAAGGTCCTTTTGAAAACCGCGGCGTGGTTATGGACACCTGGCATACCCCTGACACTGACCCAAACGCCATTGATCCCCATGTGATCGACGACGATCAGGAACGCAAATATCTTGTGTACGGCTCCTTTTTTGGCGGCATCTTTATAAAAGAGCTGGAGCCCGATACTGGTCTTGCCAAAAATCCTGACGTGAAATTTCAGGGAAAATGTATCGCAAAAAGGCCCCTCGGCTCCTATATAGACGGCCCGGAGGGAGCGGCCATCATCTATGCGCCGACCACAGGCTATTACTACCTGTTTTTGTCCTATGGCTGGCTTGGGGATGACTATGATATCCGGGTAGGCCGCAGCAAAGAAGTTACAGGACCTTATCTGGACTACGAGGGCAAGGATTTAAACGGTCAGGGCCTGGGCTTGAAACTAGCCGGCAGCTATCGATTCCTTGCAGCGCGGCCCTTCGCAAGGGAAGTGTCTGCAGAGGCCCCTATACAACTGGTGGGGCATGACAGGCACAGTGCGCCTCTCTCCGATCCCACCTGGAAATTTGACGGCTTTCGTGGGCCAGGCCATGGCGTGCCATTTTATGATCCCGTTTCGGACAGCTTCTTCTTTATACATCATGTGCGGGACGGGGCTGCCTGCTTCTGCCGTAAAGACCGGGGACCTCTGTCCAGAAACTCCTATCGGATGCACTATATGGTGGTACGGCGGATGTATTTTGTGGACGGCTGGCCCATATTCTCACCGGAACCCTTTGCAGGAGAAGGCCCTGAGACGGTGACGCTGGCGCAGTGGGAGCAGACACAAGTGCAGCGAGAACGGACACGGACACAACGAGAGCAAGCACCGACGCTGCGAGAACAGACGCAGGTACAGTTGGAACAGGCACAAGCACAGCGAGGGCAGACACTGGCACAACGAGAGCGGACACTGGCACAGCTAGAGCAAACACAGGCACAAGCACAACGAGAGCAGACACTGGCACAGCTAGAGCAAACACAGGCACAGCCAGAGCACACTTCAACCTGGGAATGGCTAGAGTTTTTACCTGATGATAACCGTATAGCCCTCTCACAAGAAGCCCCTCTGCCGGAGACAATAAACAGAAATAACACTCTGGTATTCTCCTGCTATGACTTTGAAAACAGCCAGGAAACTCTGGCTCTCAGCGGAATTACTGCCGACGGGCATACTATATGGGGAAAACGTTCGATTTCTTCACCCAATCAAAGCATACACCACCCACACGGCCAGAACACTGGCGCAGAATTCTCTTAACAGTACCGATTTTTATGATAGCATCCTAATGACAGTATTTATGAAAAAAGTTTACCAAAAAAGGGCTCCGGCCTTCCCTTCTACCCGGGATGCCGGAGCCTTTTGCAATCTTTTTCTATCTGTTGTTTAGCGCCTCTGCAATATCCTCTCTCATTGCCACCACTGCCGCCCGGGCTGCGTCCGCGTAGCCCTGCTCTCCAAAGTGGGCATACTGCTCCTGCTGGTAGGCCGCAATAATACCTCTGGAGGAATTGACGATGGCTCCCAGCCCATCCTCGTTAAAGAAATGGACAAGATCCGCGCCCTTTCCTCCCTGGGCACCGTAGCCCGGCACCAGGATAAAGGCCTTGGGCATCACCTTCCGCATGATCCTGCCCTGTTCCGGGTAGGTGGCGCCCACCACTGCTCCCACATAGCTGTAGGAGCCGCTGCCCATGCACTCCTCGCCCCAGGCAGCCACCTGCTCGCCCACCAGCTCATAGATGGGCTTTCCGTCCACCAGCCGGTCCTGAAGCTCACCGCTGCTGGGATTGGAGGTCTTCACCAACACAAAGATTCCCTTTTTCTCCTCCTTGCACACCTTCAAAAAGGGCTTCACGCCGTCCGAGCCCAGATAAGGATTCACCGTTGCAAAATCTTCATCAAAGGCACCATAAGCCTTGCTTCCCACCTGAACCTTCCCAAGATGGGCCACCGCATAGGCCTCTGATGTGGAGCCGATATCGCCCCGCTTCACATCGCCGATGACAACCAGCCCCTTTTCCTTACAGTAATCCACGGTTTTCTTGAAAGCGATCATGCCGGGGATGCCGAATTGCTCATACATTGCAATCTGGGGCTTCACCGCCGGGATCAGGTCATACACGGCGTCTACAATACCCTTGTTGTACTGCCAGATGGCCTCCGCTGCCCCCTCCAGGGTCTCGCCATACTCCCGGAAGGCCGCCTGGCGGATATGCTCCGGTACAAACTTCATCATGGGGTCCAGTCCCACCACAATGGGAGCGTTGGTCTTCTTAATGTTTTCAATCAGCTTGTCAATCATGATTTCCTTCTCCATTCCAGCATTACTGCCTGTCTGTTTATCACAGTGCAATTCTTTACGCTACTGCCTGTCAACTTATCCCTGTTTCACCGATCATTTCGCCAGTTCCACCGGCTCAAACCGTATCCTGATCTTGGGCAACGCACTGATAGTAGTATAGCTGTTCATAAGTCCATCCTCCACGCTAAGGTCATTCTCCCCGCTGGCAGGAGGTGCAAACAGCTTCAGCGTCATGTCGCAGGGTCCGGTGAGCGGCTTCTCATAAAAGGCGCTCATCAGGTCGATAGTCTTCGCCTGAGGGGACTTATAGAACCATCTGCCGTTCAGCTCCAGCATCAGGTTGGAATCATCCTCAAAAACAACCTCGCAGAAATGAGGATTGGAGTCAAAATGCAGCGGAATTGCCAGTCCGTCCGCATCCTCCGCGCCGCCCCAGCGAAGCGTCACAGGGAGAGCGACCTCTTCTCCCTGGGTCATTTCCGGCTTGAAATAATCGTCGTGAATGATTTCTTTATAAGTGGTAAGCAGAGGCTGGGGAATGCCCACCTCAGCGTTGTTGGGATCCTCAATCTCCAGTCCTAATCTTCCCCTGTCGCGGAACTGATACATGGAAAAGCTTGTAAACCAGGTGGCATTTTCCTCCTTCAGCATATCGCAGAATTCCTTTACCATGGCCGCCTGCTCATAAGGTCCCGTCACGTCTCCGTCCGCGTTCAGCTCGCTCATCATCATGGGCTTTTCCACGCCACCGCACAGCTCCTTGAAACGGTCATAGGACCGCTTTGTGTACTGGAAGATATCGCGTATGTTTCCACGGGAATGAGAGGTGCCGCCCCGCTCTGCAACATCATAGGGCCAGCCCCAATGCAGGGCAAAATACTTGTCGATGGACCACATATCCGTATCCCGGACTGCCTGAGCAAAATACTCCTCCATCTCGATTTCCGTCTTGCCCTCGTCCACGCCGCCTGTGCACAGAATGGTCTGTACATTGGGCGCATACTCTTTCAGAATCCCACAGAAATGGCTGTAGAACTCTGCAATCTCCTTATAGGTGCTCCGCTTTGTAAAGCAGAACCAGTTTCCGGTACATTCGTGGTTGACACGAAGCATGATACGTCCAAATGGGCGCAGGTCCTTAGCAATGGCGATCAGATGCTCATCCGATACATGGGGATCGACTGTCAGCGTAAGCGTCACATCCTGCCCATGTCTGCGCACATCCCGCATATAGTTGAAGGGTTCGCCTTCTGTATTGCCGTTCAATCCCCCCTTGTAGGTAAAGTAGTCATCATAGGGATAATCCCACGCAAACGCCACGTCAGGTCTTGCATGGACAACACTAGCCCGCCCCGGCCAGCCCTCGTCCAGAGGATAATAGCAGTACATCAGGCTGATGCTGCGATGGGGTCTTCCCAACGTGTGCAGGATATAATCCTGATTGACATACTCTCCGCGCTCGGACCCGTCTCCTAAGTCCACCGCACATTTTGCTTTTCCCATATGAAGGGAATACGCCTTCCATTCGCTCATAACTGTCTCCTTCCCTACAGAATGGTTTCCATTCCGATCTTCTGTGGCTTCATCCCGCATTTTTCATAAAATCTCATCGCCGGCGGGTTGCATGTCCACACATTCAGCGTTACGTTGTAACAGCCCTGCTCCCTGGCATACTGCAGCACATATTCATACAGCGAACTGCCGATATGCTGTCCGCGTATTTTCTCATCCACACACAGATCGTCAATATACAGTGTCTTTATATCAGTCAGCACATTGTCGTTTGAATGCTCCTGCAAGATACAGAAAGCATAGCCAAGCACCTTCTGTTCTCCGTCCACCGCCACAAAGATGGGCCGGCTGTCATCAGTAAACATCTCTGTCAGCTGCCGGTCCGAGTACTTGCGGTTATGGTTGCCCTGAAACAGATCCGGCCTTCCCTTATGATGCACCATACACACCTGCTCCAGCAGACTGTCAACACCTTCCAAATCCCTTTTATCCGCTCTTCTGATCTCCATATTTCCTCTCACTGCAGCCACTTTCGCCATCTTTCATCCATTGAGCCACTCCATGGCTTTTTTGTGATCATATTGGGAAAATTTTACCATAGAAGATGCCTTTTCGCAACTGTCTATACTTCTATCCACAGTTATTTTTGGTGATTTCCACTAAAATTTTCCAAACATACTAATTTATTTTGTACTTTTTGTATTTTTTCTTGTGCTTACAGCCTTTTTGTTGTACAATAATCTTACCTGTATGTTTACATATCTTGCAAAGGAGGAACTTATCAAGATGGCAAATACAACATCATTGGTTTACACGAATGACAAGTGCATCGGATGCAACAAATGTATCCGCGTGTGCAGCTGTGAAGGTGCCAATGTGACCGCCGATGCTCCTGATGGCAGCACTCGGATTGACGTTAACGGTAACCGCTGCGTGGCCTGTGGAGCTTGTTTCGATGTGTGTGAACATAATGCCAGAGAGTATCACGACGACACCGAACGTTTTTTCGCAGATCTGAAGGCAGGAGAAAAGATTTCAATTTTGATCGCTCCCGCATTCAAGGCAAACTACCCTAACGAGTACGAATCCGTGCTGGGCGGCTTGAAGGCTTTGGGCGTCAATCGCATGATCAGCGTGTCCTTCGGAGCTGATATCACCACCTGGGGATATCTGAACTATGTTCAAAAGAACAATTTCCTGGGCGGCATTTCCCAGCCCTGCCCCGCTGTTGTTCGCTATATTGAGCATTACACACCAGAGCTGATCCCAAAGCTGTTTCCCGTGCAGAGCCCTATGATGTGCGCCGCAATCTATGCGCGTAAGACCATGAGGATCACAGACAAGCTTGCTTTTATCAGCCCCTGTATTGCAAAGAAGCTTGAGATCGACGACCCGAACAACCAGGGTATTGTCACCTACAATGTAACCTTCAACCATCTGATGGATTATGTGCAGAAAAATAATGTTCGCGGTTCCCTCAGGTCCGATGAGATCGAATACGGTCTGGGTTCCATCTATCCCATGCCCGGCGGTCTGAAGGAAAATGTGTACTGGTTCCTGGGCGAGAGTGTCTTCATCCGCCAGATAGAGGGCGAAAAGCACATGTACCATTTCCTGGAGGAAAACAAGAGGCGCATAGCAAACAACCAGACGCCTTACCTGTTTATCGACGCTCTGAACTGTAGTTCCGGTTGTATTTACGGCACTGGCTGCGATGCCGACAAGGCGGACAATGACGAAGTGCTGTGCAATCTGCTTCGGATCAGGGAAGCCTCCAAGAAAAACAGCGGGGGCAGCGCATGGTCCAAAAAGCTTTCTCCCGCGAAGCGTCTGAAGCAGCTGAACAAACAGTTCAGCCAACTGAACCTGAACGATTACCTGAGGAAATACACAGACCGCTCTGCAGAGTGCAAGGTTTCGACTCTTACACCGTCTCAGGAAGCGGCTATCTTTGCGGAAATGAAAAAATTTACCAAAGAAGAAAGGAACATCAACTGCTCCTGCTGCGGTTACGATTCCTGTTCGCAGATGGCAGAAGCTATCCACAACGGCTTCAGCCGCAAGGAAAACTGTATTTACTATATCAAAAAAGAGGTGGAGATTCAGGGCGAAGAATCCCAGCAGCTGGCAGAACAGCTTGATGCAGAAAAGGTTAATATTCAGGGTCAAAAGGATCTTATCCTCGAGACGCTCCGTGAAATCAACGACGAGTTCACAAGTTTATATCATTCCGTGGACGACATGGCTTCCGGCAACGAAAACAACGCCACCGAGAGTACCGGTATTTCCGGTGATATCGTACAAGTCACCAGCTTTTGTGAGGATCTGGCAAAGGCCATGGATTCCATCAGAGACATCCTGCAAGAGCTGGGGAACAACAACAACGAGGTGGTAAGCATTGCCAACCAGACCAACCTGCTCGCGTTGAATGCCAGCATTGAGGCTGCCCGTGCAGGAGATGCCGGAAGAGGCTTCGCTGTGGTTGCGAGCGAGATTAACAGTCTGGCTGCCAGCTCCAGTGAAACCGCAAATCGAAGCAACGAGAGCCAGAGCAGGATCATGGATGCCATCACCCGGATCATTTCAGATACCAATACGCTGCGGGAGACAATTACCGCCGTGAACGGAAGAACCCAGAATCTGGCAGCTTCCACCGAAGAGATTGCTGCTTCCGTCGCTTTGGTACTACAGACAGCAAACAGTATCAAGGAAAAGCTGCATGTCTTAGAAAACATCTAATACATAGAAAATGCAATACGCATAGGAAACTGCCCGGCCAGCAGCTGGGCAGTTTTTATTGTACGCACAACAAAAAGGTGCTCAGTCTTTATCAGATTGAGCACCTTCATCTTCTCCTTCAATTCATCAGCTACATTAGGACAATGTTACCGCCGTCAGGCTGTCCACATACTTCTTAATGTTGGAAACATTCACATATTTCCTGTGCTTGTCCCCATCCACAACCAACAGCGTGGGAGCCTGCATGATGCCATATCTTGTGGCCAGCTCCATATTCTCCTCCGCATCAATGGCTAAATAATTCACGCCGTTCAAATACTCCTTGGCCAGCTTGCAGTTGGGGCAGGTCTTGGTCGTAAACAAATATCTCACATTATGAGGCTGCTCCACATTGACCTCCACATCCTCCGCAAAATTAGAAAGAGTCACAACGCTTCTGGCGGGACGCTTCAACATGGAGTTCGCCACGTCATACTCGGTGCGGTTTTCATACTCCTGCAGCTTGCCATCGTTCCAGTTCTGCACCGGGCGGTAATAACCGGTGATGCGGCTGTAAACTTCCGTCTTTGCTCCGCAGTGAGGACAGGTCTTCATCTCACCTGCCAGGTAGCCGTGATCCCGGCAGATAGAATAGGTTGGGGACAACGTATAATAGGGCAGTTTATAGTTGTTTGCAATGGTGCGCACCAGAGACGCCGCAGCCTTCCAGTCGGGCAGCTTCTCACCCAGGAAAGCATGGAATACCGTTCCGGAGGTGTAAAGGGTCTGCAGCTCGTCCTGGATATCCAGAGCATCAAAAATGTCTGTGGTGAAATCCACCGGCAGATGGGAAGAATTCGTATAATAAGGGGTATCTCCCGGCTTACCCGCGGTCTTGATGGCAGGGAACTGTTTCCTGTCATGCTTTGCCAGACGATAGGCGGTACTCTCCGCAGGGGTTGCCTCCAGGTTATACAGATCGCCATACTGTTCCTGATAATCGGAGAGACGGTTCCGCATATGGTTCAGCACTTCCCGGGCAAATTCCTGGGTCTTCTCGCTTGTCATATCAGCTCGCAGCCAATTGGCATTCAGCCCCACCTCATTCATGCCCACCAGACCGATGGTGGAGAAATGGTTGTCAAAGGAGCCCAGATACCTCTTGGTATAGGGATACAATCCCTCGTCCAGCAGCTTTGTGATGACACCTCTCTTAATCTTCAAAGAACGGGCCGCCACATCCATCATATGGTTCAACCTCGCGTAAAACTCATCCTTGCTGGCTGACATATACGCGATCCTCGGAAGGTTGATGGTGACAACACCCACGCTTCCTGTGCTTTCACCGGAGCCGAAGAAACCGCCGGTCTTCTTCCTTAACTCTCTCAGATCCAGCCGCAGACGGCAGCACATGCTGCGCACGTCGCTGGGCTGCATATCGGAATTGATATAGTTGGAGAAGTAAGGAGTGCCGTACTTCGCCGTCATTTCAAAGAGCAGTCTGTTGTTCTCCGTGTCAGACCAGTCAAAATCCCTGGTTATGGAATAAGTGGGAATGGGATATTGGAAGCCTCTGCCGTTGGAATCCCCCTCGATCATGGTCTCGATAAACGCCTTGTTGACCATGTCCATTTCCTTCTTGCAGTCCTTGTATTTGAAGGGCATTTCTTCGCCGCCAACAATAGCGGGCAGCTCCGCCAGATCGTCAGGCACGGTCCAGTCCAGCGTAATGTTGGAGAAAGGAGCCTGGGTACCCCAGCGGCTGGGGGTGTTCACACCGTAGATAAACGCTTCGATGCACTTCTTTACCTCGTAGTAGCTTAAGTTGTCCACCTTTACAAAAGGCGCCAGATAGGTGTCAAAGGAAGAGAATGCCTGGGCTCCGGCCCACTCGTTCTGCATGATCCCGAGGAAATTTACCATCTGGTTGCACAGAACGGAAAGATGCTTGGCAGGGGCTGAGGTGATTTTCCCGGTGATGCCGCCCAGTCCCTCCTTGATCAGCTGCTTTAAGGACCAGCCTGCACAGTAGCCGGTAAGCATGGACAGGTCATGGATATGGATATCCGCGTTCCTGTGAGCGTCGGCAATCTCCTGGTCATAAATCTCGGAAAGCCAGTAATTCGCGGTCACAGCGCCGGAGTTGCTCAAAATCAAACCACCCACGGAATAAGTCACAGTGGAATTTTCCTTAACGCGCCAATCCTCCACCTTCACATAACTGTTCACAACATCCTTGTAATCCAGGATCGTAGATGTCATGGTGCGCATCTTTTCTCTCTGCTTCCGATAGAGGATATAAGCCTTAGCCACTTCCTCGTAACCGGCTTGTCCAAGCACCTTCTCCACACTGTCCTGAATATCCTCCACCTGGATGCCGCCGTCCTTCACCTTGTCCTGGAAGTCTGCGGTCACCCGCAGCGCCAGCAGGTCGATGATATCATTCGTGTAGTTCATCTGTGTGGCTGTGAACGCTTTCATAATGGCGTCATTGATCTTGGTCAGTGTAAAGTCCGCTCTTTCACCGTTTCTTTTGATAACCTGCATAATTCCCTTCTTACCTTTCCTTCTGTAAATATTTGACATAGGACACCTTTGCTATCTATCATATCATTTTAACAGAGAAAAGTCAACGATGTATACAAGATATGGTGGTTCTTTTTTCATCAGGCCATAACATATTGTATATTGCTTTTTGAAATGTAGATATAAAAGATATAATTCCACAAATTTTATCAGATAAGAAAGCAGCGAGAACACTCGGGAATTATTTACTTCATCTAAAATATGCCTGATACATTCAACTATTTTTATTCACTTTCTAAATAATTATTTCACAAAAGGAGAAACCATATAAAATAGTTCTTAACTTCAAAACTGCGACATCGAGGAAGGGTAACGGCATGGAAACAGGAAAAATTCTCATGGAGCTTCGCAAGGAGAAAAATATAGGACAAAAAGAGCTGGCTGCTTATCTTCAGCTTTCAACGGGCACAATCTCCAATTATGAAAATGGAGTTCACTCTCCCGATCTGAATACGCTTTGCAAGCTGGCGGACTATTTCGATGTGACCACCGACTATCTCCTGAACCGCACTTCTTACCGCTATACATCAAAGAAAATGGACCAGCGCCTGAACAGGGATTATACACTGTCTGATGTAGTAGATGCCGTTCTCGCCTGCGGCACCGGTTCCATAGACAATCTCATGGAATACACCCGGTATTTGCGCTACAGACAGGAACATGAAAATCAGAATACCAAAAAGCGCAGGACAGACAGTTGACCTGCGCTTTTCTTATTTTTTTATAACACTTATTATTTTCTTTATTTATTTCTTATCTCGTACTCAGAAAATCATATTCCCGTCTGGCTTGTGTGTCATCAGGATAGTTGTTCAGATAATTATTCAAGAGCGCTGCTGCCCTCTCGTACTCCCCAAGATGCTCATATGCCGTAATCTCATTAAAGGACAATGTCTGCAGGATTGGGGTATCCTCAAGCTGCATGCCCGCCTGAAAGGCTTCCAGCGCTTTTTGGTAGTCCCCTCGCGCCATCTCACAAAGTCCCAGCTGGTTGTACAGCTCTGCGCTTCCATCGTGGCTGCTTAAGTAACTGTTGTACACATTGGCGGCATAATTGTAATCTCCGGTAGCTTCATAGGCCCGGCCCAAATACAGATAACTTTCCTCGTCACCCTTCTCCTTGGCTTGCTCCAGAGCCAGATACGCCCTCTCATACTCCCCGAGATAATAGTAAATCCGGCCGGAGACGTAATTGTCCATCTTCTTTCCCCCTGCATCCAGCGCAGCCTGGAGATATGCCTGACCGACATCGGAATGATCAAAATGTTCCAGCACCTGGTATATTTCTATGAGCATGTCATAATCATCAGGCGCCATCTTCAGCGCCTGGTCGAAATCCTCCTTGGCACCCTCAAAATTGGAGCTGTTCATCCTGACGTTTCCCCGCAGGAAATAGGCGTCCACTTCATTTTCACGCAAGGCAAGAATGGCGTTGTAGGTTTCCTCAGCCTGGCTGAACTGACCGTCCTTGGTGTAGGCTGCAGCCAGATAGTAATTCAGATCGAAATCCACGTTTTCCACCAACCCGTTGCTGCCGGAAAGCGCCGCCCGGAAACATTCGATAGCCTCTGCATACCGGGTGAGCCCCATATAGGCAATTCCCCTGGCTCGGTTGATCAGGCGGATATTCTCTCCCTCTTCCTCTGCCACATCCAGCTCCGCAAGTGCATCCTGATAATCAAAGGACTTGATCAGTGCCACCGCATTCTGTGTCTTTTCACCTGTCTTTCCACAGCCGGCCAACAGTACTGCCAGAAGGAAAAGGGCAACTGTACCTATGAACTTCTTCTGTCGTATTTTCAAAGACATATACCCTCCGGGTGGCTCTTGCTAGCTGTTTTCTCTTACTGGCTGGGTTTATCTTACTGGCTGGGTTTGTCTTACTGGCCTGCTTCCTCCAGCTGTGAGGTACAGTGAGGACATCTGGTGGCATCGATGGCAATCTCACTCTTACAGAAAGGACATTTCTTTGTGGTGGGTGCTGCGGGAGCCGCCTTCTCCTCATGGCTCAGCTTGCTGCTGATAGCATTGATCCCCTTTAACAGCAGGAAGATCACAAACGCCGTGATCAGGAAGTTGATCACAGCCGTGATAAAGTTTCCGTAATACAGGATGGGCGCGGCCTCGCCTTCTCCCATCTTCAGGTACAGGCCGGAGAAATCCGTTCCGCCAAAAATCCCCAGTATGGGGGTCAAAAGATCCTGATTCAGAGAGGTAACGATGGAGGTGAAGGCTCCGCCCACGATCACACCGACCGCCATGTCCATCACGTTACCGCGCATGATAAATTTCTTAAATTCTGCGATAAAGCCCTTGCCTTTATCCTTGGTCTTGTCTTTGTTCTTTTCTTTGCTCATGTGTTTTGTTCTCCCTTGTGAGATAGTGACGCTCAGCCGCGCTCCTGGCCGGCTGAGCCGGTCTTGCCAGTGAGCTCAGACGCGCCATTCGCAAAGCCGCGCCTTTGGCGCTCTCCGGCGCGCTGCGCCTGTCTTTGCTCATAGATTGGCGCTCCCTCGAACAAGGTAAGCAACGGAAAACTCGTGCAAGCACGGTTACCCGTTGCTTACCTTGTCCGGCTGAGCTGTTTCCTATAATATATCACAACTCATCTTTCTTCACAAGGGTGCCTGGACACTTTTCAAAAGAAGAATTTTGTGGTATAGTAAGCCTTGTAAAAAACGGAAAGCATGAGGTGTACCTATGACAAAACAGGAAATCGCGGAGATCAAGAAGCTCCTTACCCCAAAGAAATGCTCTATCACACGTATCTGCGGATGCTATGTGGATGGGGAAAAAAATAAGAAGACCGAGCTGAAACAAGCCTTTCTGGCGCTGCCGGAGGAGGAAATGTTCAAATATTTTGAGATTCTGAGGAAAGTGCTGTCCGGCACTGTGGGAAAGAATCTCCTGACCCTGGAATTCCCCCTGTCCAGCGAGGAAACAGGCGGCACCCAGGACTTTTTGCTGCGCCTTCGGGACAGCAAGCTGAAAGACGATATCCTACTGGACGAGTTTTACGACCGTATTATCGACAATTATGAGTTTGTGGGAAATTACCTGATTCTGGTGGTGCACGACATGTACGATATACCCGGACGCACTCTGGATGGAATCGAGATGGAAGACGCCTCCGACGAGGTCTACGAATACATACTGGCCTGCATCTGCCCCGTAGAGCTGTCAAAGCCCGGCCTTAGCTACAATGCAGTGGAAAACACCTTCCAGAACCGGATCCGGGACTGGGTGGTGGGACTGCCTGACACGGGCTTTTTGTTCCCCGCCTTCAACGACCGAAGCTCCGATATCCACAGTACGCTCTACTACTCCAAGGATCCGGAGGAGTTAAAGGATGGCCTTGTTGATCAGCTGCTGGGCTGTCCCCTTCCGCTATCCGCAGGCAGCCAGAAGGAGACCTTCCAGACCCTGGTGGAGGAGACTCTGGGCGAGGCCTGCGACATTGAAACGGTAAAGAATATCCACGATAAATTAAACGAGATGGCCGAGGAGCACAAGGACGAGCCCCAGCCCCTGGTGCTGGACAAGAATGAAGTGAAGACCATTCTTGCAGGCAGCGGCGTCTCCAACGACAGGCTGGCGCAGTTTGACAGACATTACGACGAGACTGCCGGGGAGACCACCTCCCTTCTTGCCAGCAACGTGATGAATACAAAGACCTTTGAAGTCAAAACCCCTGACGTGGTCATCAAGGTGAACCCGGAGCGCACGGACCTGATCGAGACGAAAGTGATAAATGGCAGGGAATGTCTGGTGATCGAGCTGGGCGGCAGTGTGGTGGTGAACGGGATCACGGTGCGGGCCGGCGGAATTGTTGATGGGGAGGATGAGGAAGAATAAGAAATATATCGGCGGTGGCACCCTGCCACCGTCGTTTTTCCCTTATTTCTTTCTTCCTACAAAGGCAGGATCTGGGCGACGCATAGACTTCCCCATCCCACCCTTGCGTTGGGGACTGCTCCCTCTCCACGCAAAGGCTGCGCCCCTCTGCGCAGATAGGCCTTCACCTTCTCCCCGTACAGAAAAGGATCATTCCCCCGGACAATACCCCATTCCATGAGCAATGCTGCGCTCCCGGCGACGATGGGCGTGGCAAAGGAGGTTCCTGTAACCGGAAAATAGCCGCCATAGATATCCGGAGCCAATACATTGACCCCCGGAGCCACCAGATCCGGCTTTGCCATGCCCGCCGTCACCACTCCCAGCGTCCTGTCCGGGTCCGCATAGCCCCTGCCGGAAAAGTCCGCGTAAGCATTGTAGGTGCTGTCATAGGCACCCACGGTAATGACCTTAGCCGCTGTAGAGGGGATGGTCAGAGTCACCTCAGGAGTGGAGCGGAAAAATCCTGTACTCGCGTTCCGCACCGCCCCCGAGGGCAGGTAGAAATAATATCTCCCTGTGACCACTCTAACCGGCTCCAGCACGAAGGTCCACACGCCACTGTCGATATAGGGACGCTCCGTGGGCAGAAATTCGAAGTAAATCTCCTGTGCGGCAGAATATGGAGCAGGCTCCCCGAAAAAAACCAGCACCTCCGTCTGCTCCAGGAGAACCGTGTACTTGCCGCCTTCCGTGCGGCTGGAAAGCTCTGTCTCCTGGCCTCCGGGGGAACGGAGCCGGATACGGTACTCGTCGCTGTAGTTTTTCCATAGCTGCACGTTCAGATTGCGCTCGTACTCCGCCACAGCCAGCTCCACTTGGGCTGTCACGGCAGCAGTCGTTCCCTGTCCGCCAACGCCTTCTGGGATTCCCATCCCCGTCACGGCTCCCCGGCTGCCTCCCAGTCCCAAGCCGCCCGGCACATCCTGTCCCTCCGTCAAACTCCCTGCCAAATGCCCGCCGTTTGCAGCCTCGTTACCGCTGCCAACACAGATCACCGTACGCCCCACCTCCGCAGCATTATCCAGAAATCGCTCCAGAAGAGAGCTGCCGTCATGGGCGCCATAGCTATTTCCGAAGCTTAGATTGACAGCCAACGGCATCTGTAGTTGTACCGCTTTTTTGACTGCATAAGTCAATCCTCGCATAATCTCCGTGGTACGCGGAAAAGACGAAGCATTTGGCACCCCCAGCTTGACAATCAAAAGCTCCGCCTGGGGTGCCACTCCAAGATAAGTATCGCTGGCGCCCACAGCAATACCAGCTACTGCCGTTCCGTGGCCACTGGTATCCACGGTGGGGAGAAGCATGTATTGGGCCTGGGGATTGGTCTCCGACAGGGCTCGGTTAATCTGGGCCGAATCAAACTCTACCCCCATAGAGAAGCCCTCGGGAGGAAGGCGCAGCGGTTCGCCCTGCTCCGTTATCTCACCTGTTGGAGTCCCCTGAAGCATGTTGATCGGCTGCCCCTGAAGCACGTTGATAGGCTGTCCTTGAAGCATGTTGGTTGGCTGTCCTTGCTGTACATCGACTGGCTGCGTCCGTGTACCCGTAGGCCGCAGGGTCTGATCCCAGAGATAGCGGATCCGCGTACTGCCGTCCGCATTGCGAAACTCCGGCAGCCTGTAATCGATACCGGAATCCAGCACTGCCACCAGCACGCCCTCCCCGGTTAAAAAAGGGTCCCGCCTTGTTACCTGCGCAATGCAGGAATTCTCGACGGGACTTACAGCCTCATAGAAAAACCTCTTGGGCTTTTCCACATATTCGATTTCCTCAAACTCAGCCACGCGCTCCACCAGCCCTTCCGGCACAGTCAAAATTGCATATCCCGCCAGCAGGTACTCCACCGTTATTCCCAGCTGTTCCAAAGCCTCAAGACTGCCGTGGTACTTCACGATCAGCTCCCAAGTCCTTGCCTCCCCGTCAAATCCCACATTCAGATCCTCCGTCCTCTCCCTGTCCTCCTCGCTCGTCTCCAGCGCCAGCTGTAGCTGGTCCTCCAGCTTTTGGTTCATGAATCCGTCTCCGTTTTTACGCTTCTCAACATTGTATGTTACGCCCCATGTGATAAATGCTTTCTACACTCAAGAAAACAGGCTTTTACAACATGATGGTTGAAAATCTGCCCACATAGGCGACTTCTATCACAAATACTTCCTCAGAGTTCCGGTAACTGCCGCCCTGTCCACAGGCAGACGGTAGGCCAGCCGAAGCAAGAAATACTGTACGCCCGCTCCCAGCAGAATCTCCGCCAGCCCAATACAGACTGCTGCCCCCATAGGAAGGTCGGCCAACATCAGGCATATAGCTTCCGCCCCGCCCCACAAGACCGGAAAGTAAGTGACTATCAAAAAAAGTATTGCCGCATAGAACAGCTTGAGACACCCCACTGCATACACCATGATCACCGCTGCCATCAGACCGTACACCACTATATCCCCCGGCTGCTGTCCCTGACCGCTCATCCCCCATGCCAGCAATCCTATCAGCAGAAACAGGATATAAGTGATGAGATAATAACACAGATTTATACACACGGGAACAGATGTATGCATTGCCTTTTTCCTGGACGAACTCTGGACTATGTTAGAAACACCTAAAGATGTGATAGCCGAACAGAACATCATTCCGCTCAAAGTCCAGTAAACAGTTCCTTGAAAATATCCCAAGACACGGTCATGGGACAGCTGAAAAAGGCCAAAAAAGACAATACCCACACAGAAAAAGAGAATTCCCGCCGCCAGCATCCACTTAATCCGAAAGCTGTATTTTAACATTTTAAATCCTATCTTAAAATCACTGAACATGTATTTTTCTCCTCCCTCACCGATACCTCTGAAGCCGTGCCAGCATCATCTTATTACTCACCGGCAGCCGGTAAGTCAGCCTTGCCGCCAGATATTGCAGAACAGCCCCCAGCAAAATCTCCGCCAGGCCGATTCCTACGCCGGCTCCCAGAGAAATCCCCTCCAATAATATGCTTCCTGATTCGGTATACGCCAAAAAGGCAGGGATAAATGCTATTAATATTGATAGAAACATCATAATCGTTCCCATTTTCGGCCATAGAACCTCGTATATCATCATAAACACAAAAACACCTCCAAACACGACCAGAGCTCTAAAGGAATACCCCTCCTGATGGAACAGCTTCCAGTCCAGAACTGTGACCAGGATAGTCAACATATAATAGCTCAAGCCGCACAGGATACTAAGCAATAAGGTCACTGAAATTTGCAGTTCCTTTTCCCTGGGCGAGCTCAGTACCATGTCAGAGTATTGCAATGTATTAAGCATCTGATGGGCATACACCCCAATGATCGCCAGGTAGAGCGGGCCAAATAGATTCATCTCTGTAAAAAAGAACCATAAGATGCCCAAAATCGTAAAAAGAACCATGAGCACTATATTTCCTTTCAGATCAAAAGAGTATTTGATCAGTTTCATTCCCAGCTTAATTCTACTTGTCATAAAAGCTTTCCTCCACTCTCCGCATGATCTTCCACTGGCTGAAAAAGCTGACAGCAACCGACAACACTGTAAACACTGCCATCATGACGTAACAATTCATTGTAGTCAGTACCGCAAAAACACCTAAAATCTGATAGGCGAAACATGCAGCGCAAACGGTAATTCCCAAATAATCAAAGTGCCTTACTATCAGAAGCGCCGTCACGGTCACAAAGTATTGGCACACCACTGCAGCCGACACTACACAAATCCCCCACAGATCCCACAGTCCTGCAACGCCCCCGAAAAACGTCCATGCCGTCCTGCCCAAAAGTACCACTGCAGCGCTCTCCAGGAACATTCGAATCATATCCATTCTCAGGGCAGTTCTCATCAGTTCCCTTCCTCTGGAGGATGCCTTTATACAGTCCAGACTGCTGCCTCTCTTGACGGCGATACCGCCGAAGGCCCTGCCATCCAGAAGGATTTCCGCCATCATCAGGACCATGGACGATCCAAACATCAAAATAGTCTCCAACATCCAAAACTCACTCAGTTCTTCACCGGTGGTATGTCCCCCTCTGCGGGCAATGATCGCCAGCACTGCTTGGAAGCCTACCGCTGCAAGGGGCGCCAGCACAAACAGAATCCATCTATAGAAACCCGACGTAAATGCCAGATAACTCTTAATCCCTCTTTTCATGGTGCTCCCTCCCTTAAGCCTGCAGCTTCAGACTGGTGTGATTCTTCAGGATAGCGATACTGATCTGGGACAGGGTGGCAGTCTCCACCTTCACATCCATTCCTGCCAGCTGATTCAGCTTCTCCGCCAGACAGATGCCTTCAAAACCGTAGCTGCTGCCACTGAAGCTGTAAAGGATCTTCTTGGCCGCTTCTGCATCCCCGGGCTCTCCCTTTACCAGCAGATATTTCTCCTTCAATTCCTCCACAAAGCCCTGCTCCACGATTTTCCCATGCTCCAGAATCATGGCATAGTCCGTTACATTCTCCATATCGGCAATGTTGTGTGTGGAAAAGAACACGCTGTGCTCCCCGTTCCCCGCATCCAGGTACTCCCGGATGATCTCGCAGAGTTTATCCCGCATGAGAGGGTCCAAGGGGGATGCCGGCTCATCCATAAGCAGGCATTCAGTCTGTCTTGCCAGAACTGTCGCCAGCACCAGCTTCATCTTATTTCCGTCGGAAAGCTTTGTCACCGTTTTTTTCTGATCTCCCTCGCCGATTCCAAGCTCCTGACAGATCTGTTCATACCGGGCTCTGTCAAAGGTATCAAAGAGAAGCTCATTGACCTCCGCCACCTGCTTCAGGTTCCAGTGAGGCAGGAAATAGAGGCCGGGGCCTGTGTAGCCCAGACGCTCCTTCACCTTATCCACATCCTTCTCCTGTTCATCAAAGTAACGAAATTCTCCCTTGTAATCCAGCCGAATTCCCGATAGGATATTCAAAAGGGTAGTCTTGCCCGCACCGTTCTCTCCGATCAGAGCCGTTGCAAACCCCTTGGGAATGTGAAACTCCGGGATTTCCAGAGCAAATTTCTTAAACCTCTTGGTAATATTCTGACCGCTGATCACATCTGTAAATTCCATATTCTCCTCACCTTCTGCCACATTCGGCACCTGTTGTGATTTTACACATGAATCCTCATTACGGAGCGACACAAATGGCCGTGTCACTCCCTTTTGGTTCACTTCCTTGGCATCAACGCCTCGTAGGAAAGCAAAATGAATCATCTTCATACTGAAGCAGAGTCTCCATCATCTCCCTCAGCTCCTGGCTGGTCATGCCGGCGATCCGTGCTGCCGTTATGGCCTCCGTCAGGCTCTCCTCCACCCGCCTTAAGTGCTGCTCTCTAAGCATCTGGCTGTCCTGGGCATTGACATAGAAGCCCTTTCCCTGGACGCCGGTCACAAGACCCTCGGTCTCCAGCTGTTCATAGGCCTTCATGGTGGTGATCACACTGATCTTCAGATCCTTTGCCAGGCTCCTGATGGAGGGGAGATATTCTCCCTGCTTCAGCTTTCCGGCCAGTATGTCCTCCTTGAACTGTCTGGAAATCTGAAGATAGATTGGTTCTCCGGTATTTTGCAGTATTTTCAAGCTGATACCTCCCTGCCCTCTCACGGGCTACAGTTTGTGCGCACTGACGGCTCCCGCTGTAAAAACCTGCGCAGTGCGGTCTGCCGTTTCAACTGTTTATATGTTATATATACACTATAATCAGATGACTGTCAACAGAAAAATGAAACCTAACAAAAAATGAGCTATAAAAAAGAAGCCAAAGTCCGGATGACCGGTTCTGACTTCTTAGCGCTGGCACAATATCTTACCGCTTTAAAATATGGATTCATGACAGCTGTCGTTTCATATCCCAAACAAATCCAAAACAACCCGAAACAAATCCGAAATAAAGGGGTATCTATCTAATTTACTGATCTACTCCTGATAAAAGGCCTTAAACATATCCACCGCATACTTCGTATCCTTCATGCCGCCCGTTTCCACCGCCGAATGCATGGCCAGCTGGGCAAGCCCGATGTCTGCGCTCTCCACGGACACATGGGCCGTGGAAATGTTTCCCAGGGTAGAGCCGCCCGGCACGTCGGAGCGGTTTGCATAAGTCTGGCACGGCACATCCGCCTTCCTGCATAACTCTCTGAGCCTGGCCCCTGATACTGCATCCGTGGTGTACTTCTGGCTGCCATGGTACTTGATCACAATGCCGCCGTTCAAATATGGTCTGTTCGTAGGATCCGCTTTCTCAGGATGATTGGGATGCACCCCATGAGCATTGTCCGCGGAGATCAGAAAGCTGCTTGCAACCATCCGCAGAAATTCTCCGTGATTTGCACCCAGGCCTTCGGCAATCCGCCACAACACATCCTCCAGAAAAGTAGAATCCGCGCCCTGTCTGGTTCCGCTGCCCACTTCCTCATTGTCAAAGACAGCGCATACATTGACATAGTGCTTCGGCCTGCTCTCAACAAACGCCTTCGCGGAAGAGAACACACACTGTAGATCATCCAGTCTGGGAGCCAGCACAAATTCCCCGTTTTCACCAAGGATCCGCCCTTTCTCCCGGACATAGAGAAACAGGTCATGTCCCAGTATATTCTCCCGCTTCACGCCCAGCTCCCCGGCAACTCTCTCCATCAGTACATTCTCTTTCTTCCCCTGACCGCAGTCCGCGTACAGGGGCAGCATATCCACCTGGGGATTATACTCCACTCCTTTGTTCATGTCCCGGTTCATATGGATGGCCAGATTGGGAATCACCATCAGGTCACTATCAAGGTTTACCAGTTTTGTGACTATCCCTGACTTCTCCTGCACAGCCACCCTCCCAGCCACGGACAGAGGCCTGTCCAGCCAGGTGGAAAGAATCATCCCGCCATACTTCTCCGTATTCAACTTTAGATAATGTTCCTCCACTGCCATCTCCGGTGTTTCCTTTACTTTAAAGGCAGGGGAATCGCTGTGGGAAGCCACAATGTGAAAACCTTGGGGAACCGCCCACTTCCCCGACTCCGTAGGCAGGCAGAATGTGATCATGGAAGAATCGTTGCGGATCACGAAGAAGCCCTCTCCCCGGCTCAGATCCCAGTCATCTTTCTCTTTCAACTCCCGAAATCCCTGGGCTTTCAGCATTTCCGCTACATTGGCCACCGCATGAAAGCAGCTGGGACTCCTGTCAATAAAATCCAGCATCTCGTTTACGCATTCTTGAAATTCCTTCATACCTATCTATTCTCCTGCATAAATCCAGTTTTGACCATCTCAGTCAAAGGTTTTTCGTCCAATCCTCCATTACGCTTAAGTAAGCTCATGTTTGATTTTGTCTTCAACCGTAATATCCCTGCCCAGCTGCACTTCGTTGATCTTCAGCTCCGTGTCCGCAAACACGGTATGCCTGCAGCCCGCTGGCATAGAAATCACATCTCCGGCTTTTACCCTTCGCTCCACCTCATCTAGAATGACACGTCCTTCTCCGCTCATCACCGTCCACACCTCGTCCCGGTGCTCATGACTGTGATAGTGGAGCCCGTGGCCAGGCAGCAGCACAATCCGGATCACAAGGCTTTCCTCCTGAACATCCAGTACCGTAAAACTGCCCCAGGACTTCTCCGCGTACATGACCTGCTGCTCCATTCGGTCCACAAAGGGCTTAATATAGCTGCTCTGTCCCTTATCCGAGATCAGGATGCCATCGCCGCTGGCGGCGATCACCATGTTCTTGCAACCCATACACAGAATGGGGATATTCAGCTCGTTGACCACGTTAGTATTCTCGCAGGTCTCGTTCAGAGTGACCTTTCCCAGCGTCTCTCCATCCATGGCTTCCGCAAAAGTGTTCCAGGTCCCAAGATCCTTCCATTCCCCACTGTATCGAAACACCCGGACGCTCTTTTCCTTTTCAACTACCGCATAGTCAAAACTGATGCTTTTCACCGAGGAATAATTGTCATACAGGTCCTGATAGCCGGTAAAGTCTATTTGGTCATGTGCCTTCTTCAGCAGATAACCCAGCTTACAGGCAAAGACACCGCCATTCCACAATGCCCCCTGACTCAAATATCGTTTTGCTGTCTCCAGATCGGGCTTTTCCTGAAAAGCCCGCACACCGCTGACAGCTTCACTGTCCTCGGGAATAATATAGCCGTACTTTTCACTGGGATAAGTGGGCTCCATGCCCATAAGAAGCAGATCAGCTGTCTCCTCCGCCGCCAGCTCCCCCAAACGTTTCACCGCATGAAAATACTGCTGCTCCACATAGGGATCCACCGGACAGATCACCACCGGCTCCTCCGCGTCCACACCCAGTACATCCTTTAAATAAGCTGCAGCCAGACTGATTGCCGGGAAAGTATCCCGCCGGCCAGGTTCCACACAGATATTCACGGTATCCCCCAGCTGGTTTTTGATGGCGCTGACCTGCTTCTTTCCCGTTGCAATGGTCACTGCCGCCCCCGGCACAGTCTCCATGATCTGCCTGTATACACGCATGACCATGGACTCCGGTTCACCGTTCGTACCTTTCAGCATCCTAATAAACTGCTTGGAACGCACATCATTTGACAGAGGCCACAGCCTCTTTCCGCTTCCTCCGGATAATAAAACAATCTGCATCACTTTATCCTATCTTTCCGCCCGCATGGGATTGTCCAGGAAATCCTTATAAGCCAGCCGGATTCCGTCCTCCAGCTCCGTGGTATAGTGATACCCCAGACTCTCCAGCTTACCCACATCCAAAAGCTTCCTGGGGGTTCCGTCCGGCTTGGAAGGGTCCCACCTGATCTCTCCCGTAAAGCCGACAACCTTCGCCACCATCTCCGTCAGTTCCTTAATGGTGAGCTCCTTGCCCGTTCCCAGGTTCACCGTCTCGTTCCCGCTGTAGGTATTCATCAGGAATACACAGGCATCAGCCAGATCATCCACATACAGAAACTCCCGCAGGGGTGTACCCGTTCCCCAGCAGACCACTTCCTTCGCCCCGGTCTCCTTCGCCTCATGGAACCGCCTGATCAACGCAGGCAGCACATGGCTGTGAGTGGGATGATAGTTATCGTTGGGTCCGTAAAGGTTAGTGGGCATGACGCTGATATAATCCGTTCCGTACTGGCGGTTCAGATACTCGCAATACTTAAGTCCCGATATCTTCGCCAGAGCGTAAGCCTCGTTGGTCTTCTCCAATTCCCCTGTCAGCAGGCAGCTTTCCTTCATGGGCTGAGGCGCCATTCTGGGATAGATACAGCTGCTGCCCAGAAACAGAAGCTTCTTACATCCATTCTGCCATGCGGCGTGGATCACGTTCATCTCCAGGGTCATGTTCTCGTACATAAAATCCGCCAGTGCCTCACTGTTTGCCATGATGCCGCCCACCTTGGCTGCAGCCAGGAACACATAGTCCGGCTTTTCCTGCTGAAAAAAGTCTTCCACCTCCGCCTGCCTGCACAGGTTCAGCTCAGCGTGGGTCCTGGTAACGATATTGGTATATCCATTCTTCTCCAAAGCACGGCAGATCGCGCTCCCCACCATACCCCTGTGCCCTGCCACATATATTTTCGCGCTTTTTTCCATCATGATATTTACACCCTCGCTCTCAACCTCAGAATCTTCCGCAGGTCCATCCAGTCCAGACCGTACATCCTTAAGCCTTGCTCGCCGCCTCGGCCTTTGCCAGCGCCAGATCATGCTCTGCCATGATACGGCATAGCTCCTCATAGCTGGTCTTCTGGGGATTCCAGCCCAATAGTGTCTTTGCTTTCGTGGGATTGCCCCACAGGTTCACCACATCGGTGGGCCGGTAGAAATCCTTACTCACCTCCACCAGCACCCTGCCTGTGGCCTTGTCTATTCCCTTCTCTTCCAGGCCCTCGCCCTGCCATTCCAGCTCAATCCCCACATAATGAAAGGCCAGCTCCGTGAATTCCCGCACTGTGTGCTGTACACCTGTTGCAATAACGAAATCCTCCGGCTTGTCCGTCTGGAGCATCAGCCACATGCACTCCACGTAATCTTTTGCATAACCCCAGTCTCTAAGGGAATCCAGATTGCCAAGATACAGCTTCTCCTGAAGCCCGCAGACGATCCTCCCTGCCGCCAGCGTGATCTTTCTGGTGACAAAAGTCTCTCCTCTGCGCTCAGACTCATGGTTAAACAAAATGCCGTTTACCGCAAACATTCCATAGGCTTCCCGATATTCTTTTACAATCCAGTAGCCATATTGCTTTGCCACCGCATAGGGACTGTACGGGTGAAAGGGCGTGGTCTCACTCTGCGGAACCTCCGTAACTCTTCCGTACAGCTCTGAGGTGGAAGCCTGATAAATGCGGCAGGACTTTTCCAACCCCAGCATCCTCACTGCCTCAAGGACACGCAGCACCCCCAGTGCATCCACATCACCTGCATACTCCGGCGCCTCAAAGCTTACCTGGACATGGCTCTGAGCTGCCAGGTTGTATATTTCATCCGGTCGCACCAGACCGATGATCCTGACAATACTGGAGGAGTCTGCCATATCTCCGCCATGAAGCTGTATTCTGTTGTCGCGGATCAGATGATCGATTCGCCCCGTATTGCTGATGGAAGCCCGGCGCACCATACCGTGCACCTCATAACCCTTCTCAAGAAGGAACTCCGCCAGATAGGAGCCATCCTGTCCTGTAATTCCTGTAATCAATGCTTTTTTCATCCTGCTATCTCTCCTCATTTCAACCCGTTTCTGTATCTTTCTCATCGTATAGTTCCCGGTATATCCGCTGGCCGCATTTGGCAGTACGGGATCTATGATATTGCTCTTTTTTCGCCGCATAATCCATGCATTCGGTCAGACGCGATACACAATGGTCTTTGCCATCTCCCGCGCCTTCTCTTCCCCGCACAGCACACCTGCAATGGCCAAGCCAAAATCAATGGCTGTCCCCATGCCCCGGGAGGTGATCACATGGTCTGAAATCTCCACCGGCCCTGCCGTTACCTGGGCGCCCTCCAGATGGCTCTCGAAGGTGGGATAGCTGCAGGCATTCCTGCCTTTTAATATCCCCTTATGCCCGAAGATGCTGGGTGCAGCGCAGATGGCCGCGATGTACTTCCCATCCCTGTAAAAGGCGTCTATCTTCTCCATTAGCCCCTGATGTGCTTCCAGTTTTTCCGTGCCCTGCTTGCCGCCCGGCAGCACAAGCATATCATACTCCGAAAAGTCCGCCTGCTCAAAGTCCTTGTCCATCTCCACCAGAATATCATGGGAGCCCCTTACACTCTTCTCCCCATACGCCGACACCATATCCACCGTGATCCCGCACCTGCGGCAGACATCCACTACAGCCAGCGCCTCGATTTCCTCATAGCCCTCCGCAAAGAAAACTGCAATCCTGCTCATTTTACTCCTCCTATCCTGCCGAAAACACAATCGTCTTTTCTGTTCCCAGCCTGCACCTTCCAAAAACCTTAAATAACATGAATCAACATAAGTATACACATTCATGGAAAATAATGCAATTCTTGTTACAAATTTATTTACGCAGTGCGTGAAATAGTGATATAATCATCTTAATTACAGCATAACAGCGCTTCAACGGAGTCAACAACCCCGCTGCAAGCAACGGGCATCAAGCTTGCTACGCTACAGAGCAGCGGGGTATGTGGTCTACGTTCCACTTCGGTCGGTGCTGAGCAAGCGCCACTGGCGCTTAGCACCCCTCGCGGCATTCGCCAAATATCCGTGCAAGCACGGCTACTTGGCTCATTGCACGCGGGAATCAACAGAAGTTGCCACGGCAGAAAAGAGGATATACGGAATACATGGAAATAGAACGGAAATTTACGATCAAGCAGCTCCCTGAAAATCTGGAGAGCTATCCCTTCCACCACATCGAGCAGGGCTATCTGAACGCTGCCCCGGTGGTACGGGTCCGCAAGGAGGATGACGAGTATTACCTGACTTACAAGGGAAGCGGCATGATGGCGCGGGAGGAGTTCAATCTGCCCCTAAGCCAGGAGGCCTATTATCACCTGCGGGAGAAGATTGACGGAAAGATCATTTCCAAGCGGCGGTATCTGATCCCCCTGCTGCATCCTGCCGTCCAGGAAGGGAGCAGAAAGCCCCCTGCGGATTACAGTCTGACCATCGAGCTGGATGTGTTTGATCCCCCCTTCGCCCCTCTTGTCATGGCAGAGGTAGAGTTTGGCAGCCGGGAAGCTGCGGAAGCCTTTGTGCCTCCTGACTGGTTTGATGAGGATGTGACTTACAGGAAGGAATATCATAATTCTTACATGGCTTTGGAAATATAAAGTCACGGCTGGCGTCGTTCAGCACGCGCCCATTCGCAAAGCCGCGCATCACGGCTGGCTGAACTGTATGAGGTACACAAAGTATGCAGCATAGCCCAGAAGCATGATAATACCGCCGGTCCGGGTCAGCTTTTTCTTTCTGATCACACACAGAAACAGCAATACTGCCGCACCTACTGCGATCAAGCTGTCCACAAGGAAGGTTGCCTGATACTTCACAGGCGTGATTACTGCAGTGGTACCCACCACAAATAAGATATTGAAAATATTACTTCCTATGATGTTGCCCATGGCAATATCAGATTTGCCTTTTACCGCTGCGGTAGCGCTGGTCACCAGCTCCGGCAGAGAGGTTCCCAGCGCTACGATGGTCAGGCCGATAAAGCGCTCGCTCATGCCAAAGAACGTTGCCAGCTTTGTTGCGGCATCCACCGTCACCTTACTTCCACCCACGATCATCACCGCACCTACGGCCACCATCAACAGCATCTTCCAAACGGGCATCTTTTTTTCTTTCTTCTCTTCCTTTGAAGCTGTGCCCTTTTTTGCCATCTTGAGCAGGTATCCCATATAGACTGCCATCAGTACCCAGAGCAGAATGCCATCCAGCCGACTCACTGTATTGTCAAACAATCCCAGCAATCCCAGAATTACCGTCACAATGATCACAAAGGGAATTTCGTACTTTACAGTGGATTTCTGGACCGGAATGGCACAGATTACTGAAGTCAAGCCCAATATGACCAGAACATTCATGATATTGCTGCCCACTACGTTACCAATAGTGATATCCGCGCTGCCCTCCAGGGCCGCTGCGATACTGACCGCCGCTTCCGGCAGGGATGTACCGATGGCCACGATCGTCAGGCCAATGACCAGCTGCGGGATACCGAACCTGTCCGCGATACCCGACGCTCCCTCCACGAACCAATCGGCTCCCTTCATCAGCAGGCAAAAGCCTGCCACCAACAGTAAAAGTTGAATCACAATCTGCATGTTCTCCTCCGTTTCGCCGCCCTCACGGCCTTCTTAATAACAGTATTTCCAAAAAAATAACAAGACCTGGCACCAAAAGTGCTAAAAGTCTTGTTCTTTCTTCAACCGAAAGCGTACAACCACGGCTTCCTGCCGGGGTATGTTGATTGCACGTTGCAACTACTCCCTTTTAACTATAAAAAAATTATCATTTTTTACATAAAATGTCAAGAAAAAGTTAATGCGGATAACAGGACTTGAACCTGCACGGGGTTACCCACTGGAACCTAAATCCAGCGCGTCTGCCAATTCCGCCATATCCGCATATTACACCGCTTTGGAGCATTTATTGCTCCAGTCTCGAATATGAGTATATATCTCCACTACCGTTTTTGTCAAGTACATCACATCATCCGACACACGATCCTATCTCTCCTCCCCAATATGCCGAATGACCTTTTTATTGATCCGGAACAGAAAGAAGGTGCTCATGCCTACGCTTGCCAGCTCCGCAATGGGGAAGGCCCACCAGATCATGTTCACATTGCCGGTCAGGGAGAACAGATACGCTACCGGCAGCAGCACGCACAGCTGTCTCGCGATGGATACGCACATGCTGTAAACTCCGTTTCCCAAAGCCTGGAACACGCTGCCCACCTCAATACAGTAGCCTGCAAAACAGAAGCTTAAGCAAATGGTTCGCAGAGCGGGAATTCCCTGCTCCAGAAGCTCCGGGGTTGGATTGAAAAAGCTGATCAGCTGACCGGGGAAAATTTCCATGATGATCAGCCCTGCCAACATGATTCCCACAGCAAACATGATACTGCTCTTCATGGTCTGCAAGACGCGTTCCCTGTTGCCCGCACCATAATTGTAAGCCACAATGGGCACCATGCCGTTGTTTAAACCGAACACAGGCATGAACACAAAGCTCTGAAGCTTGAAATACACACCAAACACTGTTTGAGCCGTGCCGAAGGCTTCCAGGATCAGATTCATGCCATAGGTCATAACGGAGCCGATGGCCTGCATGATGATGGAGGGAATCCCAACCTGATAGATCCGCAGGATCAGCTTAAGATCCGGCCGAAATCCCCGGAAGAAAAGAGTAATATCCTTGTTTCGGGACAGATTAAAGAAAATGGCCAGCGCTGCCGCCACGATCTGGCCGGAAACGGTAGCGATAGCCGCGCCTGCCACGCCCATACGGGGCAGCCCAAAAAGTCCAAAGATCAGTATGGGATCCAGGATCAGGTTGGTGATAGCGCCCACGCCCTGAGTGATCATGGCATAAAAGGTTTTTCCAGTGGACTGAAGCAGACGCTCAAAAGTCGTCTGCATAAAGATTCCGATGCTGAGCACACAGCAGATCGTCAGGTAGGTGACACCGTACTCTCTCACCTGTGTAACCTCACTCTGACTTGCGTAAAAGGGTCTGCTGACGAAGAGGCCGATCAACACGAACACCAAATAGCTGAGCAGCTCCAAAAAGATACCGTTCACTGCGATCGTACTGGCCTTTTTAAATTCTTTCTCCCCCAGTGTCTTGGACAGGAACGCATTGATACCCACTGCTGTTCCCGCAGCAAACGCTATCATCAGGCTTTGCACCGGAAATGCCAGAGATACGGCTCTCAAGGCATACTCATCAATCTGAGCCACAAAGATACTGTCCACAATATTGTAAAGAGCCTGCACCAGCA
This sequence comes from Acetatifactor sp., assembly GCA_022511385.1. Taxonomy (GTDB): domain Bacteria; phylum Bacillota; class Clostridia; order Lachnospirales; family Lachnospiraceae; genus Acetatifactor. The sequence continues at coordinate 368 of JAFLRN010000014.1, read as the reverse complement.
TGGAGATCATCATGGGCAGCGACATGGAAAGCAGGAGACGGTTTACGGGCATGAAGCCCATCTTGTTCTCCTGGGGTACAGTATTTGCAGGTTCCCTATTCTGACTTACTTTATTCTGAGATATATTATTTTCTTTCTGCATGGTTCTTTTTCTCCCTTGATCAATTTCTCTTGCAAATTGTATGGCAATCTGTGCTTGATGAACTCCTCATCCAAAAATAAAATATAACATCTTTTTCAAGACAAAACCCTCGTGATGGAAATCACGAGGGGCACAAAGACATTATTTTCCGCATTCAGCATGGAATGAGATATGGGGGATTCGAACCCCCGACACCTTGATTAAAAGTCAAGTGCTCTACCGACTG